>JALWGP010000195.1 GCA_027038775.1 Sedimenticola sp.
TCGTCCACGATCTCGGCGGCCCGCTTCTCGGCGCGCGCCGAGGGCGAGCGCATCCTGGCCGCGGCCCGCGCCGAGATCGACCAGGAGCTCAACAAGGCGCGCGAGGCGCTGCGCGAGAAGGTGGGCGAACTGGCCGTGGCCGGCGCCGAGAAGATCCTCCGCCGCGAGATCGACGCCAGCGCGCACAAGGAGATCCTCGACGAGCTGGCGCGCCAGATCTGAAGGAGCTGAAGCATGGCTGCGGATGCAATCACCATCGCCAGACCCTACGCCGAGGCGGTCTTCGCCCGGGCGCAGGAGACCGGCCGGCTCGCCGGATGGGGCGACGCCCTGGAGTTTCTCGCCGCCGTGGTCGCCGACCGGCGGGCGCGGGAGTTCCTCGTCAACCCCGCCGTGGACCAGCAGCAGCGGGTCGAGCTGATGCTGGAGGTGGCCGGGGAGCGCCTCGACGACGAGGGGCGCAACCTGGTGAGGCTGCTGGCGGAGAACGGCCGCCTGGTCCTGCTGCCCGAGATCGCGCGTCTCTACCAGGAGATGCGCAACGAGCAGGAGGGGCAGCTCGACGTACGCGTGAGCACCGCCTACGCCCTGGACCCGGAGCTGGAGAAGGCCCTCGGCGAGGCCCTGGAGCGCAAGCTCGGGCGCAAGGTGCGGCTCAGTACCGAGGAGGATCCGGGGCTCATCGGCGGCGTGAAGATCCGCGCGGGCGATCTGGTCATCGACGGGTCGGTAGCCGGGCAGCTGGCACGGCTGGCCAACGAATTAGGAATCTAAGCGGGTAAGCGACATGCAACTCAATCCCTCTGAAATCAGTGAACTGATCAAGAGCAAGATCGAACAGTTCGAGGTCCGGACTGAAGCTCACAACGAAGGCACGGTGACCTCGGTCTCCGACGGCATCGTGCGCATCCATGGCCTCGAGGACGCCATGTCCTACGAGATGCTGGAGTTTCCCGGCAACACCTTCGGGCTGGCCCTGAACCTGGAGCGCGACTCCGTGGGCGCCGTGGTGCTGGGCGACTACAAGCACATCACCGAGGGCGACCCGGTAAAGTGCACCGGCCGCGTGCTGGAGGTGCCCATCGGCCCCGAGCTGCTGGGGCGGGTGGTGGACGCTCTGGGCAACCCCATGGACGGCAAGGGGCCCATCGAGTGCAAGCTCACCGCGCCGGTGGAGCAGATCGCGCCGGGCGTCATCTCGCGCAAGTCGGTGGACCAGCCGGTGCAAACCGGCATCAAGGCCATCGATTCCATGGTGCCCATCGGCCGCGGCCAGCGGGAGCTGATCATCGGCGACCGCCAGACCGGCAAGACCGCCATCGCCGTGGACACCATCATCAACCAGAAGGGCACCGGCATCAAGTGCATCTACGTGGCGGTGGGACAGAAGAACTCCACCATCGCCCAGATCATCCGCAAGCTGGAAGAGCACGGCGCCATGGAGCACACCATCATCGTGGCGGCTCCGGCCGCGGACTCCGCGGCCATGCAGTTCCTGGCGCCCTACACCGGCTGCACCATGGGCGAATACTTCCGCGACCACGGCGAGGATGCCCTCATCATCTACGACGACCTCACCAAGCAGGCCTGGGCCTACCGCCAGGTCTCCCTGCTGCTGCGCCGTCCGCCGGGGCGCGAGGCCTATCCCGGTGACGTCTTCTACCTCCACTCCCGCCTGCTCGAGCGCGCTGCGCGCATCAACGAGGCCGAGGTGGAGAAGCGCACCAACGGCGAGGTGAAGGGCAGGACCGGCTCCCTCACCGCCCTGCCCATCATCGAGACCCAGGCGGGCGACGTGTCGGCCTTCGTGCCCACCAACGTCATCTCCATCACCGACGGGCAGATCTTCCTCGAGTCGGACCTGTTCAACGCCGGTATCCGGCCCGCCATCAACGCCGGCCTGTCGGTATCCCGGGTGGGCGGCTCGGCGCAAACCAAGATCATCAAGAAGCTAGGCGGCGGCGTGCGCCTGGCCCTGGCCCAGTACCGCGAGCTGGCGGCCTTCTCCCAGTTTGCCTCCGACCTGGACGAGGCCACCCGCAAGCAGCTCGAGCGCGGCGAGCGGGTCACCGAGCTGATGAAGCAGCCCCAGTACACGCCGCTCTCCATCGCCGAGATGGCCATCTCCCTGTTCGCCGCCAACGAGGGCTACCTCGACGACGTGGAAACCAGGAAGGTGGTGGACTTCGAGAAGGCGCTGCATGACTACATGAACAGCAGCCACGCCGAGTTGATGGCGAAGGTGAACGAGGAGGCGGACTGGAACGACGAGATCGAGGCGGCCTTCCACGAAGCCCTCAAGGACTTCAAGGCGAATCACACCTGGTAAACGACCCAGCAGAGGTTCCACATGGCAGGCGCCAAAGAGATACGCACCCAGATCGGCTCCATCAAGAACACGCAGAAGATCACGCGTGCCATGGAGATGGTGGCGGCGGCCAAGATGCGCAAGGCGCAGGACCGCATGCTCGCCTCCCGTCCCTATGCCGAGAAGATGCGCCAGGTCATCGGCCACCTGGCCCTGGCCCATCCCGAGCAGAAGCACCCCTTCATGGAGCGGCGCGAGGTGAAGTCAGTGGGGTACATCATCGTCTCCTCCGACCGCGGCCTCTGTGGCGGCCTCAACAACAACCTCTTCCGCTCGCTGGTGAAGGAGGTGAAGGTGCTGCAGGAGCAGGGCAGGGGGGTGAGGTGCTGCGTCGTCGGCAACAAGGCCGTGGCCTTTTTCAGCCGCGTGGGCGGCCAGGTGCTGGCCCAGGCCACCCACCTGGGCGACGCGCCCCACATCGAGGACTTGGTGGGGACGGTGAAGGTGATGCTTGACGCCTACACGGATGGCGAGGTGGACGAGGTGCGCATCGCCTACAACCGCTTCGTCAACACCATGACCCAGGATCCCACGGTGGAGCAACTGGTGCCCCTGCCCGAGGCGGACGAGGAGGAGCGCAATAAGCTCAAGCACCACTGGGACTACATCTACGAGCCCGACGCCCGCGAGGTGCTGGAGGACCTGCTGGGCCGCTACGTGGAGTCGCTGGTCTACCAGGCGGTGGTGGAGAACGGCGCCTGCGAGCAGTCGGCGCGCATGGTGGCCATGAAGGCGGCCTCGGACAACGCCGGCAGCCTCATCGACGAGCTGGAACTGGTCTACAACAAGGCGCGCCAGGCGGCCATCACCCAGGAGATCTCCGAGATCGTCAGCGGCGCGGCGGCGGTGTAACGAATTCGAAGCATTGTATTTGCCGCCCGCGGGCGGCGTGAACAACAGGAAATGAAGAGGATCCGCACATGAGTACGGGTAACGTGGTGGAAATCATCGGCGCCGTGGTGGACGTGAAGTTCCCGCGCGACGCGATGCCGAAGATCTATGACGCACTTAAGATCGAATCCGAGGATCTGGTGCTCGAGGTCCAGCAGCAGCTGGGCGACGGCGTGGTGCGCACCATCGCCATGGGCGCCACCGACGGCCTCCGGCGTGGGCTGGAGGTGGTGAACACCGGCGCGCCCATCAGCGTGCCGGTGGGCAAGGCCACCCTGGGCCGTATCATGGACGTGCTGGGCAACCCCGTGGACGAGGCGGGCCCCATCCAGACCGAGGAGCGCATGCCCATCCACCGCGAGGCGCCCAAGCTGGAAGACCAGGCCACCACCACCGAGATCCTGGAGACCGGCATCAAGGTGATCGACCTCATCATGCCCATCGCCAAGGGCGGCAAGGTGGGCCTGTTTGGCGGCGCCGGCGTGGGCAAGACGGTGACCCTCATGGAGCTGATCCGCAACATCGCCGTGGAGCACTCGGGCTTCTCGGTCTTCGCCGGCGTGGGCGAGCGCACCCGCGAGGGCAACGACTTCTACCACGAGATGCAGGAAGGCGGCGTGCTGGACAAGGTGTCCCTGGTCTACGGCCAGATGAACGAGCCGCCGGGCAACCGCCTGCGGGTGGCGCTCACCGGTCTCACCATGGCGGAGTACTTCCGCGACGAAGGCCGCGACGTACTGATGTTCATCGACAACATCTACCGCTACACCCTGGCCGGTACCGAGGTGTCGGCGTTGCTGGGCCGGATGCCCTCCGCCGTGGGCTATCAGCCCACCCTGGCCGAGGAGATGGGCGTGCTGCAGGAGCGCATCACCTCCACCAGGACCGGCTCCATCACCTCCTTCCAGGCGGTCTACGTGCCGGCGGACGACCTCACCGACCCCTCGCCCGCCACCACCTTCGCCCACCTGGACGCCACCCTGGTGCTGTCGCGCCAGATCGCCGAGCTGGGCATCTACCCGGCCGTGGATCCCCTGGACTCCACCTCCCGGATCCTCGATCCCAACATCGTCGGCAGCGAGCACTACGAGACCGCCCGCGCCGTGCAGGGCGTGCTGCAGCGCTACAAGGAGCTCAAGGACATCATCGCCATCCTCGGCATGGACGAGCTCTCGGAGGAGGACAAGCTCATCGTGGCCCGCGCGCGGAAGATCCAGCGCTTCCTCTCCCAGCCCTTCTTCGTGGCCGAGGTCTTCACCGGCGCGCCCGGCAAGTACGTGCCGCTCAAGGACACCATCGCCGCCTTCAAGGCGCTGGTGGCCGGCGAGTACGACCACATCCCCGAGCAGGACTTCTACATGTGCGGCGGCATCGAGGACGTGCTGGCCAAGAGCGGCAACTGAACCGGGGAGGATTGAACCATGGCCATGACCGTACACGTGGACATCGTCAGCGCCGAGGGGGAGCTCTTCTCCGGCCAGGGCGAGATGATCTACGCGCCGGCGGTGATGGGCGAACTGGGCATCGCGCCGCGCCACGCGCCCCTGGTCACCCGTCTCAAGCCGGGTGACGTGCGCGTGGACCCGGGCGGCGGCAAGCCCATGGAGCATTTCTACGTCTCCGGCGGCATCCTCGAAGTGCAGCCTTTCCGCGTCACCATCATGGCCGACACCGGCGTCCGCGCCGCCGACCTGGACGAGGCGGCGGCCCTGGAGGCCAAGCGGCAGGCCGAGGAGGCACTGGCCAACAAGAGTGGCCAGATGGAGATCGCCAAGGCCCAGGCCGAGCTGGCCGAGGCGGTGGCCCAGCTGCAGACCATCGAGAAACTGCGCAAGATGAAGAAGTGATCCCGGTCCCCCGCGGATTACCGATACTGTGATCCAGACCCTGCCAGCACCGCTGTCAGGGTTTTTCCCTTTATGTAGAATGCGAAAAAGATGAGCAAAGAAAAGGTACAGCCTGGAAAATACGTCACCATCAGCTACAGCATCACCGACGATGCGGGCAACGTGGTGGAACAGCACGATCTCCCCGTGGGCTTCGTCTACGGCTCGGACACCGAGCTCATCGGCGGCATGGACAAGGCCATCCTCGGCAAGTCGGCAGGAGAGACCGTGGAGGTGAGCCTGAAGCCGGAGGACGCCTTCGGTGAGCACGACCCGGCCCTCACCTTCACCGACGACATCGAGAACGTGCCGCCCCAGTTCCGCCGCGTGGGCGCCGAGGTGCAGATGCAGAACGAGGCGGGGGAGACCAAGACCTTCTATGTCTCCAGGATCGAGGACGGCAAGGTAACGGTGGACGGCAACCATCCCCTGGCGGGCAAGACGCTGACGGTGAAGGTGAACATCCTGGAGGTGCGGGACGCCAGGCCCGGCGAGGAGCTCACCAGCGGGATCCACGCGGTGAACATGCCGGGGTCGCCGACCCTCAACTGAGACCCGTAATTTCTCCGGTGGGGGCCGGCATTTCCTGAGGGGACCGGTACAAGCACATCCCTGTGCGCGCGGCCTCGGCCATCCCTGGCCCCGGACGTCCCGTCAGGAAACACCGGAACCCTCTTCGGACCCGCAGAATTTTGACGGACGAGACAAGAATGAAACTGGGAATCGTCATCCTGGCCGCCGGCCAGGGCTCAAGGATGAAGTCGCGGCTGCCCAAGGTGTTGCACCGGCTGGCGGGCCGGCCGCTGCTGGAACATGTCATCGACACCGCCTTCGCCCTGGCGCCAGAGCGGGTGGTGGTGGTCTACGGCCATGGCGGCGAGCGGGTACGCGAGGCTGTCGCCGACGAGCGGCTCACCTGGGTGGAGCAGCGCGAGCAGCTGGGTACCGGCCACGCCGTGCGGCAGGCCCTGCCCGCCCTGGAGGGGCTCGACCGGGTGCTGGTGCTCTACGGCGACGTGCCCCTCATCCGCGCCACCAGCCTGCAACATCTCATCGACACCACCGAGTCGGCCCTGGGGCTGATGACGGTGAACCTCCACGACCCCACCGGCTATGGGCGCATCGTGCGCGACGAGGCGGGCAACGTGCTGCGCATCGTCGAAGAGAAGGACGCCTCCGGGGCCGAGAAGGCCATCACCGAGATCAACACCGGCATCATGCTGCTGGAGGTGGCGCGGCTGAAGGAATGGCTCGGCCGCCTCTCGCCCGAGAACGCCCAGGGCGAGTACTACCTCACCGACGTCATCGCCATGGCGGTGCACGAGGGGGTGGCCATCCACGTGGCCCAGCCGGCGGACCCGGTGGAGGCCGAGGGGGTCAACACCCGGAGCCAGCTCGCCACCCTCGAACGGGTGCTGCAGCGCTGGCAGGCGGACGAGCTCATGGAACGCGGCGTCACCCTTCTCGATCCCGCGCGCTTCGACCTGCGTGGCACCCTGGAGGTCGGCACGGACGTGGTGCTGGACGTGAACGTGGTCCTCGAGGGCGAGGTGGTGCTGGGCGACAACGTGCGCGTGGGCGCCAACACCGTGCTGCGCAACGTGCGCGTGGACCACGACGTCGCCATCCTCGAGAACTGCGTCATCGAGGAGGCGCACATCGGCCCGGGGAGCCGCATCGGTCCCTTCAGCCGCATCCGTCCCGGCACCGACCTGGTGGGCAACGCCCACGTGGGCAACTTCGTGGAGATCAAGAACTCCACCATCGGCCTGGGCTCCAAGGTGAACCACCTCAGCTACGTGGGTGACACCCACATGGGCGCCGGCGTCAACATCGGCGCCGGCACCATCACCTGCAACTACGACGGCGCCTACAAGCATCGCACCCTCATCGGCGACAACGCCTTCATCGGCTCCAACACCGCCCTGGTGGCTCCGGTGACCGTGGGGGACGGCGCCACCATCGGCGCCGGCTCGGTCATCACCAGGGAGGCGCCGGCGCAGAAACTCACCCTCACCCGGCCCAGGCAGGTCACCATCGAAGGGTGGACACGACCCAAGAAGGAGAAGAAGGAGAGCTGAACCATGTGTGGAATCGTGGGCGCCATCGCGCGAAGGAACGTCACCCCCATTCTCATGGAGGGGTTGCGCCGCTTGGAGTACCGGGGCTACGACTCCGCCGGCATCGCCATCTGCGATCCGGAGGGACGGCTGCAGCGCATCCGCTCCGTGGGCAAGGTGGCGGCGCTGCAGGAGCGGCTCGACGGCTCCCCCCTGGAAGGGGTGCTGGGCATCGCCCACACCCGCTGGGCCACCCACGGCATCCCCGCCGAGCGCAACGCCCATCCCCACATGAGCGGCGAGCGGGTGGCGGTGGTGCACAACGGCATCATCGAGAACCATGCCGAGCTGCGGGCCGAGCTGGAGACGGCCGGCTACCGCTTCGTCTCCGAGACCGATACCGAGGTGATCGCCCACCTGCTGGCCCATGAACTGGAGCGGAGCGGTGACGACCTGGAGGCGGCCTTCCGCAACGCCGTCTCCCGCCTGGTGGGGGCCTACGCCCTGGCCGTGGCCAGTCCCGAGGACCCGGAGCGCATCATGGTGGCCCGCTCTGGCAGCCCCCTGGTGATCGGCGTGGGCGACGGCGAACACTTCATCGCCTCCGACGTCTTCGCCCTGTTGCCCGAGACCTCCGATTTCATCTTCCTGGAGGAGGGGGACTGGGGCGAGGTGCGCCGCGACGGCGTCTTCCTGCGCGATGCCGCCGGCAACCCGGTGGAGCGGCCGGTCACCTCCTCGCGCCTGAGCGCCAGCGCCGTGGACAAGGGGCCCTACCGCCACTACATGCTCAAGGAGATCTTCGAGCAGCCGGGGGTCATCGCCGAGACCCTGGAGGGGCGTATCTACAAGGGCCGGCTGCTGGAGGAGAGCTTCGGCCACGAGGCCCAGGCGCTCCTCGACGAGGCGAGGAACATCCACATCATCGCCTGTGGCACCAGCTACCACGCCGGGCTGGTGGCACGCTACTGGTTCGAGGAGGCGGGCGTGCCCTGCCAGGTGGAGGTGGCCAGCGAGTTCCGCTACCGCAAGGTGGTGGTGCCGGAGAAGACCCTCTTCGTCACCATCTCCCAGTCGGGGGAGACGGCCGATACCCTGGCCGCCCTGCGCGGCAGCCGGGAGATGGGGTATCTCGGCAGCCTCACCATCTGCAACGTGCCCGAGAGCTCCCTGGTGCGGGAATCGGATGTGGCGCTGATGACCCGGGCAGGGGCCGAAATCGGTGTGGCCTCCACCAAGGCCTTCACCACCCAGCTGGTGGCGCTGCGGCTGTTGGTGCTGGCCTTCGCCAAGCGGCGGGGCGGCGACGAAGAGTGGCTGCGGGCACAGGTAGAGGAGCTGCAGGCGCTGCCGCGCCAGGTGGAACAGGCGCTCAAGCTGAACGAACCCATCCGGAAGATGGCCGAGGCCTTTTCCGACAAGGAGAATGCCCTCTTCCTGGGGCGTGGCTCCTTCTACCCCATCGCCCTGGAGGGGGCGCTCAAGCTCAAGGAGATCTCCTACATCCACGCCGAGGCCTACCCGGCGGGCGAGCTCAAGCACGGGCCGCTGGCGCTGGTGGACGAGAGGATGCCGGTGGTCTGCGCCCTGCCCGACGATCCCCTGCTGGAGAAGGTACTTTCCAACCTGCAGGAGGTGCGCGCCCGCGGCGGCGAGCTCTTCCTCTTCAGCGACCGGCGGGTGAAGATCGAGCTGGACCGTTTCCAGAGCCTGACCCTGGACGACATCTGTCCCGGCACCGCGCCCATCGTCTACACCATTCCCCTGCAGCTGCTGGCCTACCACGTGGCGGTGCTCAAGGGCACCGACGTGGACCAGCCCAGGAACCTGGCCAAGTCGGTGACGGTGGAGTAGTCAGGCCTGTTCGTTGAGCCAGGCCCCCAGCTCCATGTCGGAGCCCAGGATGTGGCCGGTGAGCCAGTGCTCCAGGTATTCGACGTCTCCGGCGGAGAGGGGCCGTCCCGCCCGCAGCCGCTCGTCGTGGAGTGCCCGGATGCTGTCGATCAGCTCTTGGTGCTCCTTCCTGTGGGACTCCAGTTCGGGATAGCCGTGCTGCAGCATCAGGCGCTCTTCGTGCTTGAAGTGCCAGTCGGTGCAGGCGAGCAGCTCCTCCAGCAGCGCCTCCACATACTCCCGCGCCGCGCCCTCTTCCACGGCGTGGCCGAGCAGGTTGAAGGTCTCCACCAGCCTGCGGTGATCCTCGTCGATCTCGTCGACTTGCACGCTCAGGGTGTTGTCCCAGATGAGATCCTGCATGGTTCGCCCTCCCGTCGAATGGTCCTGGATCCATGGTATTTGCATCCCCGTTCTCCGGGAAGGGGAGGAAGAGAGGGGGCTGATCCAGGTCAACCGGAGGCCGTTCCGCCGGCGGGCAAAAAAATTTTATGAAGGTATTGACGGGTGTCAATTCGTCCCCACGTGAAAATTAGTATATTAGCCTTAAATAAAATTCTTGTGCGATTGCACCGGAGGTTGCCATGAGTGACGAAATGCTGAAGCTCGACTGCGCCGAGTGGCGCGAAGTGGCGGATGAAAGCCCCGCCGAGATGGAGGTGGTCGTGGAGATGATGATCGAAGCCGAGGAAGAGCTCTGCTTCGACGAAGCGGCCTGATATTTCCCGTTTCAACGCCCAATGGAGAACCCGCCGCCCGGCGGGTTTTCTTTTGCCGGCGGAAGCCCGTGCTTGTCATAATGGGGCCATGGAGAGACCGCTGCTCAGCATTATCGTCGCCCGTGCGCGCAACGGCGTCATCGGCCGGGAGAACCGGCTGCCGTGGCACCTGCCGGCGGACCTGCGCCACTTCAAGGCGCTCACCATGGGCAAGCCCATGGTCATGGGTCGGCGCACCTGGGAGTCCCTGCCCGGCCTGCTGCCGGGGCGGCGCCACATCGTGGTGAGCCGCGACCCTGCCTACCGGGCCGGGGGCGCCGAGGTGGCCTCTTCCCTGGCCGGGGCGGTGGCCCTGGCGGGCGCAGTGGAGGAGGTGATGGTGATTGGCGGGGGGCAGCTCTACCGGGAGGCGCTGCCGCTGGCCGATCGCATCTATCTCACCGAGGTGGAGGCGGAGATCGAGGGGGACACCTGGTTTCCTCCATTCGACGAGACCGAGTGGAAGGAGCAGGAGCGGGAGCATTTCCCGGCGGACGAGCGCAATGAATTTCCGTACAGTTTCGTGACCCTGGAACGGTTGAGTCGAAAGCGGGCATAGGAGGCCCGCCCCGGGCCGAATTTCAAGTGATTCGCGGCGGGGGCGCCGCTCCTGCAGGAGTCTGTTCTGCGTTCAAACCTCCGCCAGCAGCCGCTCCATCATGCCCTGCGCCTGGCCCACGTAGCCGCCGCCGAACATGTTGGCGTGGTTGAGGATGTGATAGAGGTTGTAGAGGGTGCGGCGGGTGGCATAGCCGGGGTCCAGGGGCCAGGCGGCGTTGTAGGCGTCGTAGAAGACGCCGCCGAAACCGCCGAAGAGCTCGGTCATGGCGATCTCCGCTTCGCGGTCGCCGTAGTAGGTGGCGGGGTCGTAGATCACCGGCCGGTCCCGGTCGTCGAAGGCGAGGTTGCCGCCCCAGAGGTCGCCGTGGATCAGGCTGGGCACGGGCGCGTGGTCCAGGAGGGCGGGGAAGGCCTCCAGCAGTCGCTCGCCCAGCCGCTGCAGCCGGCCGCCGTAGCCGTTGCGGGCGGCCAGCTCGAGCTGGAAGCCCAGCCGCCGCTCGCGCCAGAAGTCGATCCACGTCTCCATCCAGCCGTTGGGCTGGTGGGTGGAGCCGATGGTGTTGTCGCGTTGCCAGCCGAAGGCGCCGGCGGTGTGGCGGTGCAGCGCGGCCAGCTGCTCGCCCGCCTGCGCCATGGCGCGGCCGGAGCCCCGGCCCATGGGGATGTGCTCCATGACGATGTAGCTCTGTCCCTGGTGGCTGCCGGTGCAGAGGGGGCGCGGCACGCGGATGGTGTCGGTGTCGGCCAGGGCCTGGAGCCCTGCCGCCTCGGCTTCGAACATGTCGAGGCGGGCGGCGTCGTTGAGCTTGACGAACCAGGCGGTGTCGCCGTCCGAGAGCTTCACCGCGGTGTTGATGCAGCCGCCGCCCAGGGTGCTGGGAGAGGCGGGAGAGAAGGGGCGGCCGGTCTCCTGCGCGATCTGTTCGGCGATGTGTTGCCAGATGTTCAGATCAGTCCACTCCCCTTGAGCGCG
>JALWGP010000196.1 GCA_027038775.1 Sedimenticola sp.
CGCAGCTCGGGCTCGATCCAGGACAGGCCCACCTGGGCGTAGACCTCCTCTTCAGTGCGGCCGGCGATACGCTTCCCCGCCCGGTCGAAGACGCCGTACTCGTTGATCTTCAATCCCCGCTGCACGCCCATGGTGCGCACCGCGATGTTGTGCGCCTTGCTGCCGGTGAAGTAGTGCCAGGCGGCGCCGAAGCTGGCCTGGGGCACCACCCGCAGGTCCACCTGCAGGCCGTTGCGCAGCACCACCTGGGAACGGGTGGTTCCCTTCGACACCACCCGCTCCACCGCCTCGAAGCGGGTGAAGGCCTCGATCACCCCGGCGCCCCGGTTCGCAATGGCCAGCACGTCGAGATCGCCCACCGTCTCCTTCCTGCGGCGGTAGCTGCCGGCCAGCTCCACCCGCTTCACCCCCTTCACGCCACGCAGGTGAACCAGGAGCAGCTCCGCCACCTCCTCCACCTCGGACCAGAGCCAGCGGCGGGTGCGCTGTTTCAGCTCGGTCAGCTCACGCAGCAGGTTCTGCTCGCTCCTCACGCCGAAGCCGGGCAGGTTGCGCACCAGCCCCTGGCGGGCCGCCTGCTCCAGGTCCGCCACGCCGTGGATGTCGAGGTAGTCGCGCAGGACCCGCAGCCGCTTCGGCCCCAGCCCCGGCACCTGGAGCAGCTCCACCAGCTCCGGCGGGACGGCGCCTTCCAGCTCCCTCAGCTTGCGCAGGGACCCGGTGGCGACGATCTCGCGGATCTTGGCCGCCAGGTCCTTGCCGATGCCTGGTAGCGCCTCCAGCACCTCTCCCGCCTGCACCATCTCCGCCAGGCTGTGGGAGAGCCCCTGGATGGTGCGCGCGGCGTTGCGGTAGGCGCGGATGCGGAAGGGGTTCTCCTCCTGGATCTCGAGAAGATCGGCGATGCGGTTGAAGATGGCGGCGATTTCGGTGTTGGTGACGGGCATCTCTTACCCTTGGAAACGGAAAGGCGCTGTCCCGGGCTGGTGACGGGACGTCCGAGGCCAGGGATGGCCGAGGCCGAGCGCACATGGATGTGCTCGTAGCGGTCCCGTCACCAGCCCGGGACAGCGCCCACCCCGGTCAAAAGAAACCCGGAACCCGGCCTGTTTCAAACCGATTCGGGGTCAATGGGCGTAGGTCCCCATCAGCACCGCCTCGCCAACGACGTGCCCCTTCATGGCCTCGAGCAGCTGCGCCTTGGTGGGCGTGCCCAGGTCGGGCAGTTCCGTGTCCAGGGCGTAGAGCTTGAAGAAGTAGCGGTGGCGTCCGATGGGCGGACAGGGACCGCCGTAGCCGGTCCGCTTCCAGTCGTTCAGCCCCTCCAGGGTGCCGGCCGGGAGGACGCTCACCCCCTCGGCCAGTCCCCCGCTGTCGGCCGGCAGGTTGTAGAGCACCCAATGCACCCAGACCATCTTCGGCGCCCTGGGGTCGGGCGCGTCGGGATCATCCACGACGAGCGCCAGGCTGCGCGCGCCTTCGGGTACCCCGCTCCACTGGAGAGGAGGAGAGATGTCCTCCCCGTCGCAGGTGTAGCGGGCCGGGATGGAGCCGCCCTCCTCGAAGGCGGAAGAGTGGATCGTGAAACTCATGGCACTGACCTCCGTTGCGACAGGCAGGGAAAGAAGAACCGTCAGCAAGAAACCGCGAACCCCCATGATGCCGCCTCCTGATATGCTTTCCTCCATAGAGTCTAGCGCATGCGCACCCATGGAAAGAAACCTTCCCTGCGAAATCATCGGCTGGAACGAGATCGATGCGCTCATCTCCCGCCTGGCGCGGCAGATGCGGGAAGCAGGCTTTCGGCCCGACCTCATCGTGGCCATCGCCCGCGGCGGCTTCGTGCCCGCGCGCCTGCTGGCCGACCGGCTGGACGTCTTCGACATGGACAGCATGAAGATCGAACACTACCGGGGCGTCCGGAAGGGCCCCGGCGCCCGGCTGCGCTACCCGCTGGCCGCCGAGGTGACGGGCCGCCGCATCCTGGTGGTGGACGATGTGAGCGACTCGGGGGAGACCTTCGAACTGGCCCTGGCCCACGTCGGGGAGAAGGGAACGCCCGCCGAGCTGCGCACCGCGGCCATGCACCACAAGGAGACCTCCAGCTACCGGCCCGACTTCCACGCGGGCAGACTGGAGTCCTGGCGCTGGCTCGTCTACCCCTGGGCGGTAACCGAGGACCTGCGCAGCCTGCTGGCGCAGATGGAGCCACGCCCGGAAAGCGTGGAGGCGTTCGCGCAGGCACTGGAGTCCCGGCACGGGATCCGCATCCCGCCGGAGAGGCTGGCGGAGGTGATGACCACGCCTACCTGACGCCGGTGACCATCAGGTGGATTCCTTCCTCAATCCAGCGCCGTGAACTCCTGCTTCACACTGCCCCGCACGGGACGCGAGAAGAAGGTCCTTGCCACCAGCTTCCACGAGAAGGGCTCTTCCCGGTTCCACGGGAAAAGCGAAACGAGGCGCGCCATGGTGCAGTAGCCGAAGATCACTTGGGCCCAGGTGCCGATGGTGGGAACCCAGTAGAGGAGGCGCATGGGCCCGGGCAGCGCCGCCAGCAACAGCAGCAGGTACCAGAAGCGCACCTGCACCGGGAAGGCGGCGATGCTCCCCTCGCGCAGCGTGAAGTGGACAAGCTGGAAGAGCGTGAGCCCGATGGCCGCCAGGAACCCCTCCACGTGGCCCAGCACGCCCAGGGTCAGCAGCACGGCGGTCACCAGCCAGTACCACCAACCGATATCCCGGTATTCGATCATCAGCATGAGAACCCCCGTTTCAAGTTCGTCGACCGGCTAGAACGAATATTCGTTCTAGCCATTTCCAAAAAAATTCATGGCGCCACGGAGCGCCAGGCGCACGCCCACACTTCGTCCAGGAATTCCCCCAGGGGCCGCTCCAGCACCCCGTCCAGCCGCAGGTGGATCATGCGCAGGGCGCCACCGTAGACCGAAGCCGCCGCCACCACGGGATCCACGGCCCGCACCTCCCCCGTCTCCATCCCCCGGGCCACGAAGTCGCGCATCTTGCGGAAAGGCCGGGCCGAGCAGATGGGCCCCCGCTCGGGCAGGAACTCGCGGTGCCGGGCGTAGAGCACGAACTCCATCACCTCCGGCTCGGCTTCGGTGAGGGTGAAGAGCAGCTCGATCACCGCCCGGCAGCGCTTCGCCGCACCGGAATGGCGCCGCTCGATGTCGTCGAAGAGCGCGTCGATGCGTGCCACCAGCGCCTCGAAGAGGGCATTGGCGATCCCCTCCTTGTCGCCGAAGTGGTGGTAGATGGAGCCCGTGCTGCAGCCCGAGACCCGCACGATCTGGGAGACCGAGGTGTTGAAATAGCCCTGCCGCGTGAAGAGCTGCAGGGCAGTAGCGAGCACCTTGCCGCGCGTGTCACTGGCCGGGGGAAAGAATTTCACGTCGTCCGGAGCCATGGGCGAAGACTAGAACGAGCGTTCGTTCTAGTCAAGGAGCGCCAGCAACTGAGGCAGTCCGAGTTAAGCGCCTTTATAGATGGTCCGTCCACATCCACCGAACCTGTCTCCTAAGCTTGGTGGTGGGACAGGCACCCGCCGGGGACGACTATCGAGCGCCAAGCGTCAGACGCTTACTAACATAC
>JALWGP010000197.1 GCA_027038775.1 Sedimenticola sp.
ATCAGCCGCCCTTGACGGCACGCCGGAGGAACCACCCGCCGAAGAGCAGGAGCAGCAGCCCGCCGGCGGCATAGATGAGGGGCAGGGCCCAGAGGGCGGAGAAGGTGGCGATCACCGCCTTCTCCGGCGCGGCGGGATCGTAACGCACCGGCACCCGGTCGCCCGGCTCGAAGTGGTCGGCGCGGCGGCTCTCGCCGGAGCGGAACTGCACCTCCCTGCCATCGGCGGTGGTGAACTTCACCTCGGGAAAATAGACCAGCTTCCCCTTGCCGATCCTGCCGCCCAGGTAGGGCGCCATGCGCACGATGGTGCCCTCCGCCGGCTCGGTGCGGGCCAGCAGCTCACGGGCGTGCTCGAACTGCACCCACCCCTTGCCGAAGAGCACGGCGGAGATGGCCAGCAGCACCAACGGAATGAAGTATTCGACGAATTTCACGCATCGCCTCCGGTGTCGTCTTTCAGGTGGGCATCATACCGCTCCATGAGGTAGCAGAGACAGTCCTGGCGAATCACCATCTCGTTCTGGGTGAGCATGGAAGGCATCACCGGCGTGCGCGTGAGCAGCGACCCCTTCTCCACGGTGAAGTAGCGCTCCGCCACGTCGTGGTCCAGCTCGTTGCGCACATCCAGCGGCCGCTCCACCCCCGGCTTCACCGTGCCGAAGAAGGTGCCGGCGGGCAGCTCGCGGAAGTTGAGGCGTTCCAGGTCGCCGGGCAGGCAGAGGTCGCGGTTGCTGCAGCCGAAGCCGAAGCTCACCTCGGGCGGGATCTTCACCACCGCCACGGTGTGGAAGAGATCGATGTCGTGTTCCGGCACCGGGTGCGCCGGGTGCCGCGCCAGGTGCAGGCAGGCCTCGAGGAACTCGGCGGCGTGTTCCACCCCCCGCGCCTGGCCCACCTTGCCGCACTCCAGGGTCACCGCCGGGCAGAGCTCGGTCATGGCCATGGAGGCCACCCCCCGCGGGCGGGTGAAGTAGACCACCACCCGGCTGAACAGGGAGGCCAGGTGCAGCGACTCGTTGCGGATGACGTTGACGCAGGCGTAGTGGGGGTTGAGCCCGGTGTTGTTGTGGAGGTCCACGCTGGCGAAGACGCCGCGCCGCGCCATGGTCTCCACCACCTGCTCCATCATGGCGTGCTCGGCGGTGCGCGGCAGCTCGCTGCCGGGCCAGACGCGATTGTAGTCGGGCTGGCCCGGCAGGCGGCGCATCTTCAGCTTCGCCGCCTCGGTATTGCCGATGAAGAGGGAGAAGGCGCGCGGCAGCAGCTGGCCGCCCCCGCCGGCGTCGTATCGTCTCAGCAGTCGGCGCACCGCCTCCCAGCCCACGTCCTCGTTGCCGTGCATGAGCACCGAGGCGAAGAGCGGCGCCTCGCGCCGCCCCGGCAGGTGAATGAGGGTGGGGCCGCCGAGGAAGTCGTGCAGCTGCTCGGCACGCAGTTCCAGCAGCCCCTTTGGGATCTCGTACAGCTCGTTCAGCATCAGGCGCTCCAGCGGTGCACCGGCTCACCGCTCTCCTGGCGCTCGCGGTAGGCCTGCACCAGCCCCGGAAAGTCGCGCCCGTGGCCGGCCACCCAGTCGCGCTGCCAGCGGGCACCGGTGCGGCGGCGGCTCACCCGCGCGGCGACGATGCCCAGCCAGTGGTCCGCCTCCTCCCGCGCCAGCCCCATGCGGACCAGGCCACCCCGCGCCTGGGGAATGAGCCGCTGCTCACACAGCTCGGCCACCGTCCCCTCGCGCCCGTCGAACCAGCGCACCCGCGCCTCCAGTCCCCGGCAAGCGGCGCGGTAGAAGTTCTCCCTGCAGTGCTCGAAGGGAAGGCGTCCCTCGGGATCGGGTTCGGTATCCAGCAGCTCCCGGAGCAGGCCGAAGTAGAAGGCGGCGTTGGCCACCACGTCCTGCGGCGAGGGCCCGCTGGGAACCACCCGGTGCTCGATGCGGATATGGGGCCGGCCCTCGTCGTCGAAGCCGACCAGGGGGCGGTTCCAGCGCCAGATGGTGCCGTTGTGCAGGCGCAGGTGGGCCAGCCCCTCCACCGGCTCGTCCATCAGCTGGGGCAGCAGCACCGGGTAGCGGTCTCGGTTGGCGGCGAACACCTCGAAGATGGATTCGCGAACGTAGCGCACACCGAAGGTGACCCGGCGCGAGTAGTCGGAAGCCCCCACCGCCACCGCCTGTTCGAACAGGGGGATGCGGGTCTCGTCCCAGAGATCGTGGCCGAAGAGGAAGGGCGAGTTGGCGCTCACCGCCACCATGGGCGCGGAGACCATCTTGGAGAGGTTGTAGGCCCTGCCCGCCCGCTCGGCGCCGATCTTGAGGTGGATCTGGAAGGAGGTGGTGGCCGCCTCCAGCATCACGTCATGGTGCAGGGTCTGGAGATGCTCGGCGGCGCGGATGTCGAGCTGCAGGGGCGCACCGTCGCGCATGCGCAGCACCTGCTCGTTGAGGGCGCGGTAGCGCTGCATGGCCGAAATGTTCTCGAGGCAGAGGTCCGACTTCTGCACCGTGGGCAGGATGCCGATCATCACCATGTGCGCGTCCAGCCCGGAAGCGATGGCCTCGCAGCGCCGCCAGAGGGCATCGAGTGCGCGGTACGTGGAATCGAGAAAGCCCGGTTCCAGCGCATGGGGCTCGGTGTTGAGCTCCACGTTGAAGGTGGAGAGCTCGGGCACCACCATGGGATCACCCAGGGCTTCCAGGAAGGACTGGTTCACCGGTGCCGGCAGGCCGGCGTCGTCCACCAGCCAGGCCTCGAGTTCGCAGCCGGCCATGGGCTCGCCGTCGTCGAGCAGGCCCGCCTCCAGCCACGCTTCCAGCAGCGCCGTCTCCGCCGCCAGGCGATCGCGGAAGCGGCGGAAGTCCGCCTCGGAGAAGTGGCTGTCACGGATCTCCTGTCCCACCCGCAAGCTCCTGCTGCAGCTGTCGATAGCGCTCCGGCGTGCCCACGTCCAGCCAGCGGCCCCGGAAGTGTTCGCCGCTCACCTTACCACAGGCCATCCAGCGGCGGAGCAGGGGCGCCAGGGGAAAAGGCTCGGGCCGGCAGCCGGCGAAGAATCCGGGACGGTAGAGGCCGATTCCGCTGAAAGTGAGACGGGGCTCGCCTTCGGCACGCGCGCGGCCATCGGCATCGAGGTGAAAGTCGCCTTCGGGGTGGTGAGGGGGGTTGTCCACCAGCACCAGGTGGGCCAGCGACCACTCCGGCATGGCCAGGGAACCGTAGTCGAGGTCGGTGAAGAGGTCGCCGTTCACCACCAGGAAGGGCCCCTCGCCCAGCAGGGACAGCGCCCTGCAGATGCCCCCGCCGGTCTCGAGCGCCCTGCCCTGACCCTCGGCGGAATAGCGGATCTCCAGTCCCCAGCGGGCGCCATCCCCCAGCGCCTGTTCGATCTGCTCCCCGAGGTGGGCGTGGTTGATCACCACGCGGCGGAAGCCGGCGGCGGCCAGCTTCTCCAGGTGCCAGGCAATCAGGGGTTTCCCCCCCACCGGCAGCAGCGGCTTGGGCGTGGTATCGGTGAGGGGGCGCATGCGCTCGCCGCGGCCGGCGGCGAGGATCATGGCGATTCGGGGGCGGTGTTTCATTCGCGGCGGGGCG
>JALWGP010000198.1 GCA_027038775.1 Sedimenticola sp.
CGAGCCCGGCGACATTCTCAGCGACGGCGGCAACTCCAACTACCGCGACACCGAGCGCCGGGTGGCCGAGCTGGGCAAGCGCGGTATTCGCTTCGTGGGCTGCGGCATCTCTGGCGGCGAGGAGGGGGCGCGCCACGGCCCCGCCATCATGCCCGGCGGCGACGAGAACGCCTGGCCCGGGATCCGGCCCATCCTGCAGGAGATCGCCGCCAAGGTGGAGGGCGTGCCCTGCTGCCACTGGATGGGACGGGGCGGCGCCGGTCACTATGTGAAGATGGTGCACAACGGCATCGAGTACGGCGACATGCAGCTCATCGCCGAGGCGTGGCACCTGCAGCGCGAGGGCATGGGGCTGTCGGTGGCCGAGACCGCCGAGGTCTTCGCGCGCTGGAACCGCGGGCCGCTGGAGTCCTACCTCGTGGAGATCACGGCGCACATCCTCGCCTTCCGCGACGAGGACGGAGAGCCCCTGGTGGAGAAGATCCTCGACAGCGCGGGGCAGAAGGGCACCGGCAAGTGGACCGGCATCAGCGCCCTGGAGATGGGGGTGCCGGTGAGCCTCATCGTGGAGGCGGTCTTCGCCCGCTGCCTCTCGGCCATGAAACCCCAGCGGCAGAAAGCCGAGCGCCTCTACGGCCTGCCCTGGAACGACTACAGCGGTGACCGCACCGCCGCCCTGGCCGACCTGGAGCAGGCCCTGTATGCCGCCAAGCTCGTCTCCTATGCGCAGGGCTTCATGCTCCTGCGCGAGGCCTCCCTGGAGCACGACTGGAACCTCGAGTTCGGCGACATCGCCCTGGTCTGGCGCGGCGGCTGCATCATCCGCAGCCGCTTCCTCAACGCCATCAAGGCGGCCTACGACCGCAACCCGGAGCTGGAGAACCTGCTGCTGGACGACTTCTTCGTGATGGCCCTGCGCGAGGCCGAGCCCCACTGGCGCGGCATCTGCGAGATGGGCGTGATCCTCGGCATTCCCCTGCCGGCCATGACCTCGGCCCTGGCCTTCTTCGACGGCTACCGTCGCGGCCGCCTGCCCGCCAACCTCATCCAGGCCCAGCGCGACTACTTCGGCGCCCACACCTACCAGCGCATCGACCGGGATCCGTCGGAACATTTCCACACGGAGTGGGAAGCGGACGAAGCGCGTCGAGGAACCTGAAGGGCGAGAATCCCATGCCTGACTTCAACGGCTGCACCTACGTCATCTTCGGCGCCACCGGCAACCTCTCGCGGGAGAAGCTGATGCCGGCCCTCTACCGCCTGGATCTGGCGGGCGAGCTCTGCGCCGAGACGCGCATCGTCGCCTGCGGGCGGCGCGACTGGGACGACGCGCACCTGGTGGAGGAGGTGCGCGGCTGGCTCCAGGCCCGCAGCCGCACGCCGCTCAACGAGGCGGTCTTCCAGCGCTTCGCCGGCCGCCTGCGCTACTTCCGCGGCGACCTGCGCGAGGAGGCCATCTGGCCGGCCCTGCGCGAGCGGCTGCTCTCCGATCCCGGGCTGCCCGGGAGTATCGCCTTCTACATGGCCATCCGCCCGGCGGAGTTTGGCCTGGTGGTGGAGAAGCTGGCCGGCCAGGGGCTGCTGGAAGAGAATGGCGGCTGGCGGCGGGTGGTGATCGAGAAGCCCTTCGGCTACGACCTGGAGAGCGCCCGCGCGCTCCAGGCCCATCTCGCCCGCTTCCTGCGCGAGGAGCAGATCTTCCGCATCGACCACTACCTCGGCAAGAGCATGGTGCAGAACGTGCTGGTGTTCCGCTTCGCCAACACCCTGCTCGAGCCCCTGTGGAACCGCAACTACATCGACCACGTGCAGATCACCCACTCGGAGACCGCCGGCGTGGGCACCCGCGGTGCCTACTACGATGGCGCCGGCGCCATGCGCGACATGATCCAGAGCCACCTGCTGCAGCTCCTCACCCTGGTGGCCATGGAGCCACCGGTGTCCATGGAGGCGGAGGATCTGCGCAATGAAAAGGTCAAGGTATTGAAATCATTGCGTGCGATTCCGGAAGAAAGGGTTGAAGAACACGCCTTTCGCGCCCAGTACACCGCCGGGGTGGTGGAAGGCAGGCCGGTGCCGGGCTACCTGGAGGAGCCGGGCATCCCGGCCGACAGCCGCACCGAGACCTATGCCGCCCTCAAGCTCTACGTGGACAACTGGCGCTGGCGCGGCGTGCCCTTCTACCTGCGCACGGGCAAGCGGCTGGCGGCGAAGCAGTCCCTCATCTCCATCTGTTTCCGCCACCCGCCCCAGCAGTTCTTCCGTGATATCCAGGAGGGCCCCATGAAGCAGAACTGGATCGTCCTCGGCATCCAACCCTGCGAGTGCCTGCGCATGGAGGTGACGGTGAAGGAGCCGGGGCTGGAGATGCGCACCCGCCAGCGCAGCCTGGACGCCCAGCTGCGCACCGCCCGGGAGACGCCCATCGACGCCTACGAGGAGCTGCTGCTGGACGTCATCGACGGCGACCGATCCCTCTTCCTGCGCTACGACGAGGTGGAGTGGGCCTGGCGCACGGTGGACCCGGTGATCCGCCACTGGCAGGCGGAGGAGGCGCCCCTGCCCACCTATCCCGCCGGCACCTGGGGTCCGCCCGAGAGCCGGCGCCTGTTCGAGAAACCGCAGCAGCGCTGGCGCCACAGCCTGGATCCGGAAGAATGACGCCCCACTGGAACATCTTCGCCGACGCCGCCGAGGTGGCCGGGGCCGCCGCCGAGATCATCGGTGAAATGGCGCGTCATGCCATCGAGCGGCGGGGCCTCTTCAGCCTGGTGCTGGCCGGAGGTGCAACCCCCATGGCTGCCTACCGCCTGCTGCGCGAGCAGGAGCGGGACTGGTCGCGCTGGGAGTTCTTCTTCGGCGACGAGCGCTGCCTGCCCCCCTTCCATCCGGAGCGCAACAGCTTCATGGCCCACGAGGTGCTGCTCGACTACCTGCCCCTGGAGGCGCACCAGGTCCACGAGATCCCCGCCGAGCTGGGGCCGGAGGAGGGGGCAGCCCGCTACGAGCCCCTGGTGCGCAACTCCCGTCCCTTTGACCTGGTGCTGCTGGGGCTGGGCGAGGACGGCCACACCGCCTCGCTCTTTCCCGGCCGGGAACCCCCGACCGACCGGCTGGTGGTGCCGGTGCACGACGCGCCCAAGCCGCCCCCGGAGCGGGTGAGCCTCAACTACGGGGCGCTGGCCAGCTGCCGGGGGCTCCTCTTCCTGGTCACCGGCGAGGCCAAGCGCCAGGCCCTGGCCGACTGGCGGCGGGGGCGGGAGATTCCCGCCAGCCGCATTCCCGTTCCCTTCCAGCCCGAGGTGCTGGTGGACGAGGCCGCCTGGGGTGAGTGAGTGGATGGTCTACATCATCCGCTGCTCCGACGGCAGCCTCTACACCGGCATCACCAACGATCTGCCGCGCCGCTTCGACGACCACAGGAGGGGCAGGGGGGCCAAGTACTTTCGCGGCCGGGAACCCCTGGAGGTGGTCCACCTGGAGTTCTTTCCCGACCGGGCCAGCGCATCGCGCCGGGAATGGGCCATCAAGGCCATGAGCCGCCCGCAGAAGCTGGCACTCATCACCGGCTCCAT
>JALWGP010000199.1 GCA_027038775.1 Sedimenticola sp.
CATCGGCACCTCCCCCGACTCCATCGACGCGGCCGAGGACCGCGAGCGCTTCCAGCAGATGATCCAGAAGCTGGGCATCCTGCAGCCGCCCAACCGCACCGCCACCTACGCCGAGGAGGCGGTGGAGCTGTCCGAGGAGATCGGCTACCCGCTGGTGGTGCGTCCTTCCTACGTGCTCGGCGGTCGCGCCATGGAGATCGTCTACAACGAGGAGGAC
Source organism: Sedimenticola sp. (assembly GCA_027038775.1). GTDB lineage: Bacteria > Pseudomonadota > Gammaproteobacteria > Chromatiales > Chromatiaceae > Thiolapillus. The sequence goes on from JALWGP010000199.1 coordinate 218, forward strand.
CTGCGCCGCTACATGCGCGAGGCGGTGAGCGTCTCCAACGACTCGCCGGTGCTCCTCGACCGCTTCCTCAACGACGCCATCGAGGTGGACGTGGACGCGGTGAGCGACGGCCGCGAGGTGGTCATCGGCGGCATCATGGAACACATCGAGGAGGCGGGCGTCCACTCCGGCGATTCGGCCTGCTCCCTGCCGCCCTACACCCTGAGCCGGGAGATCCAGGACCGCATGCGCCGCCACATCGAGGACATGGCCCTGGAGCTGGGCGTGGTGGGGTTGATGAACACCCAGTTCGCCATCAAGGGCGAGGACATCTACATCCTCGAGGTGAACCCGCGCGCCTCGCGCACCGTGCCCTTCGTCTCCAAGGCCACCGGCCGCCCCCTGGCCAAGATCGCCGCCCGCTGCATGGTGGGCCGCACCCTGGAGGAGCAGGGCGTCGTCGGGGAGATGATCCCCGACCACTACTTCGTCAAGGAGGCGGTCTTCCCCTTCGTCAAGTTCCCCGGCGTGGACACGGTGCTGGGGCCGGAGATGAAGTCCACCGGCGAGGTGATGGGCGTGGGCGAGACCTTCGGCGAGGCCTTCGGCAAGGCCATCGAGGGCGGCAGTTCCATGCCGCTCCCCACCGGGGGCAAGGCGCTGCTGTCGGTGCGCGATGCGGACAAGCAGCGCATCAAGCTGGTGGCGCGGGACCTGGTGAAACTGGGCTTCGAGCTTTACGCCACCGGGGGCACCTGCGATGCCATCCTCGAGGCGGGGGTGCCCTGCACGCGGGTCAACAAGGTGATGGAGGGGCGGCCCCACATCGTGGACATGATCAAGAACGACGAGTTTTCCCTCATCATCAACACCACCGAAGGCAAGCAGGCGATCATCGACTCCGCCTCCATCCGCCGCGCCGCCCTGCAGCACAAGGTGGCCTACACCACCACCATGTCGGGCGGCGAAGCCATCGTCATGGCGATGCAGCACGAAGGGGAGCCCAGGGTGGTCAGCCTGCAGGAGTTGCACGGGAGATGAACAAGACACCCATGACCGTCGAAGGCGCGGAGGCCCTGCGCCAGGAACTGAACGAGCTGAAGACGGTGGCGCGGCCCAAGGTGATCGCCGCCATCGCCGAGGCGCGCGCCCACGGCGACCTGAAAGAGAATGCCGAGTACCACGCCGCGCGCGAGCAGCAGAGCTTCATCGAGGGGCGCATCAAGGAGATCGAGGCCAAGCTCTCCAACGCCCAGATCATCGACGTCACCACACTCAACGCCGGCGGCAAGGTGGTCTTCGGTGCCACCGTGGACGTGCTCGACCTGGAGACCGACGAGGAGCACACCTACAAGATCGTGGGCGAGGACGAGGCGGACATCCGCCACGGCAAGATCTCCGTCACCTCGCCCATCGCCCGCGCCCTCATCGGCAAGATGGAGGGGGACGAGGTGGAGATCGAGGTGCCGGGGGGGAAGCGGGAGTTCGAGATCCTGGAGGTCAGGTACGTTTGACAGGGGAGGTGGTCCTGCTGGCAGGACCACGTGGGTGTGGGTCAGCGCGGCAGCTCGATCCTCGGCTTTTCCGGGTTGCGCCGGAACAGCACTGCCATGTTGCCGATGCGCTGCACCAGCTCGGCGCCGGTCTGCGCGAGGAGCGTGTCGATCACGGCGTCCCGCTCGTCGCGGTCGCCCACGCTCACCTTCACCTTGACCAGTTCGTGATGGTCCAGGGCGATGCCGAGCTCCTCCAGCACCGAGTCGCGCAGGCCGTGCTGGCCGATCATCACCACCGGCTTCAGGGTGTGGGCCAGGCCACGCAGGTGGCGGATCTGTGATTTACTGAGTTTCAAGGGCCTGTTCCGGGTTTTCGGGAAAGGGGCGCGAATTCTACCAGAGAACGACTCCATGGCACGACGCTCCAAGAGCAGCCACCGCTGGATGCAGCGGCATCTCAACGATGAGTACGTCCAGCGTGCCCGCCGCGAGGGCTACCGTTCCCGCGCCGCCTACAAGCTGCTGGAGATCCAGGAGAAGGACAGGATCATCCGGCCCGGCCAGGTGGTGGTGGACCTGGGGGCGGCGCCCGGCGGCTGGAGCCAGATCGCCGCGAAGCTGGCGGGAAAGCAGGGGGAGGTCTTCGCCCTCGACATCCTGGAGATGGATCCCGTCCCCGGCGTCACCTTCCTGCAGGGTGACTTCCGCGAGGAGGCGGTGCTCGGCCGATTGATGGATTTTCTGGAAGGGCGGGCGGTGGACCTTGTAATTTCCGACATGGCGCCCAACGTGAGCGGTGTGGCCGCCGTGGACCAGCCCAGGGCCATGTACCTGTGTGAACTGGCGCTGGATTTCGCCCGCCAGGTGTTGCGTCCCGGTGGCGCTTTCGTTACCAAGGTGTTCCAGGGAGAGGGCTTCGACGACTATGTTCGCGACCTGCGCGCCAGTTTTACCAAGGTGGTGACGCGCAAGCCGAAGGCCTCCCGTCCCAGGAGCCGGGAGGTCTACCTGGTGGCTACCGGTTTCAAATCCTGACAAAATCTGGTTTTTTGCGAACGGGCCGCGGTGTTTCGGGTCTGATATAGTCGGAAACAGAGAGATTTCGAGAGGTATTCCGCTTTGAACGACATGGCAAAGAACATCGTCCTCTGGGTGGTGATCGCCATCGTGCTGATGACGGTGTTCAACAGCTTCAACGGGCAGCGCAACCGCGCCCCCGCCATCTCCTACACCCAGTTCCTCGAACAGGTGAAGGAGGGCAACGTGGCCAGCGTGGTGATCCACCAGGACGGCCGCGTGGAGGGCATCACCATTTCCGGCAGCTCCTTCGTCACCGAGAGCCCCAACGATCCCGGCCTCATCGGCGACCTGATCAATGCCGGCGTGGACATCCGCGCCAAGCCGCCGGAGCAGCCCTCGCTGCTCAAGCTGATCCTGATCAACTGGTTCCCGCTCATCATCCTCATCGCCCTGTGGATCTTCTTCATGCGGCAGATGCAGGGCGGGGGAGCCGGCCGGGGCGCCATGTCCTTCGGCAAGAGCAAGGCGCGCATGCTCAGCGAGGACCAGGTGAAGGTCACCTTCGCCGACGTGGCCGGCGTGGAAGAGGCCAAGGAGGAGGTGAAGGAGGTGGTGGAGTTCCTCAAGGATCCCGCCAAGTTCCAGCGCCTGGGCGGCAAGATTCCCAAGGGCATCCTCATGGTGGGTTCGCCCGGTACCGGCAAAACCCTGCTGGCCAAGGCCATCGCAGGCGAGGCCAAGGTGCCCTTTTTCACCATCTCCGGTTCCGACTTCGTGGAGATGTTCGTGGGCGTGGGCGCCTCGCGGGTGCGCGACATGTTCGACACGGCCCAGACGCCCGCCCCCTGCGTCAT
>JALWGP010000200.1 GCA_027038775.1 Sedimenticola sp.
CCACCCCCTGGACCACGCCGCGGATCCGGATGCGCTCCCCCTGCAGGCCGCCCTTCATCCCGCGCGTCTGCGTTCCACGGGATGCGGCCGCCGGTGCAGCGCCAGGGTGAAGGGGGTGCGTGATTTCGGCACCTTGTGCACGAAGTGGTAGCGCGCCACGTGGTAGCTGGGATCGAAGCCGTAGAAGTTGAGGCGCATGCGCTCCAGCTCCTCCTCGCGGTAGCGGGCCAGGGGCTTCTCCGCCTCGTCGCGGTCGCGGCGGCGGTTCTTCTCTGCCAGCAGTTCAGGGAAGCCCGGGTCGGCCGCCAGCACCTCGGCCCGCCGCTGCACCGCCTCGCGGAAGCCATCGAAACGCCCCTCCAGCACCTCGTCCACCAGCCCCAGCTCGCGGGCCTCCTCCACGCCCATGGGCAGGCGCCGCTCCATGATGCGGCGGGCATCCTCTTCTCCTACCCGGAGAGGCAGGGAGTAGGTCCAGAACTCGGAGCCGTAGAGGTTGCCCATGTCCTTGTAGTGGGGGCTGAGCACCACGCCGCGCCGTGCCCAGACCCGGTCGGCGGCTCGGGCCAGGAAGACGCCGCCGGCGCCGGCGTTGCCGTGGAGGGCCGCCACCGTGAGGTGGCTGCGGGTCTCGAGGAGGGCCTGGGCCAGGTCGTCCAGGGCGTTGATGTTGCGCCAGGACTCGTCGGCGGGGCTCTCCGCCGCCTCGATAAGGTTCAGGTGCATGCCGTTGGACCAGAAGTCCCCGCCCCCCGCCAGCACGATGACCCGCGTGGGCCGCCGGCAGGCGTCGCGGTAGGCTTCGAGCAGGGCCCGGCACTGTTCCGTGCTCATGGCGCCGTTGTAGAAGGGGAAGTGGAGCCACCCCACCTCGCCCCGCTCCTCGTAGCGGATGCCGGGGTAGCCCCCGGCCTCGGGCAGCGCCTGCGCCACCTCGCCCAGCACCCGTGCCGCCGGCAGCTTGAAGGGGTGGGCGCCTTCGGGATCGCGCAGGTGGCCGATCCAGACCGCCCCGTCCAGGGTGGCGCGGCAGACCGCCTCGCCGCAGCGGGCCAGGAGCTCACCGGGACGGCCGCGCAGCACCGGCTCGGGGTGGGCGTCGTAGAGGTAGAGGAGACGGCCAGCCAGCTCGTCGCGCACCCCGGGCACGCCGTCGGCACTGCGGATCTTGCGCAGCACGGTTTCGGTATCGTCGCGGAGCCAGTCGATGGCCCGCGCCTCCTGGCGCAGCAGGGGACGCTCCCGGATGGCCAGGTCATCCTGGGGGCGCGGGCGAAAATCACCGCGCTCGAACTTCTCCACCGCCTCCAGTACCGCTTCCACCGCCGCCTCGGTCACCTCGTGGCGGTAGAGGCTGGCCTTGGCGGCTTCACGCAGGGGAAAGGTACGGCTGGCCCAGACAGGCCCGCCGTCCATCACCGCGTTGGCCTGGAGCACGGTGACGCCCCACTGCTCCCGCCCTTCCAGCACGGCCCGGTCCAGGGAGGAGGGCCCCCGGTCCCCCTGCGGGCCGGGGTGCACCACCAGGCAGACCCGGCTGCGCCAGACCGGTTCGGGGATGGCCCGCTTGAGGAAGGGCGCCAGGACCAGGTCCGGCTGGAAGAGTTCCACCGCCTCGCGGGTGACGGCGTCGTTGATGTCGAACTCCACCGACACCTCGTGGCCCCGCGCCTGCAGCTCCACGAAGAGGCGCTGGCTCAGGCTGTTGAAGGCGTGGACCAGGAAGAGGATGCGCATCAGCAGATCCTCGGCAGCTGTTCACCCGCGATCCAGTCCACCACCCGGCTGCCGCCGAAGGCGGTCTCCATCTGCACCAGGCAGTGGGGATCGGCCGTCACCTCGCCGATGATCGTCGCCCGTTCGCCCAGGGGGTGGGCGCGCATGGCCGCCAGCACCGCCCCGGCATCCCCGGGGGCGCAGATGCAGACCAGCTTGCCCTCGTTGGCCACGTAGAGGGGATCCAGCCCCAGCAGCTCGCAGGCGGCGGCCACCTCCCCCTCCACGGGGATCTCCGTCTCGCGCAGTTTCATGCCCACCCCGGACTGGCGCGCCAGCTCGTTGAGGGTGGCGGCAAGCCCCCCGCGGGTGGGGTCGCGCAGGCAGTGGATGCCGGGCGCCGCTGCCACCATGTCGGCCACCAGCCCGTGCAGGGCGGCGGAGTCGGACTCGATGGTGGTCTCGAACTCCAGGTGCTCGCGGCTGGCCATCACCGCCACGCCGTGGTTGCCGATGGGCCCCGAGAGCAGGATGGCATCGCCGGGTCGGGCGCGGTCGCCGGAGATGGCCACCCCCTCGGGCACCACGCCGACACCGGTGGTGGTGATGAAGAGGCCGTCCCCCTTGCCCCGCTCCACCACCTTGGTGTCGCCGGTGGCCACCGGCACCCCCGCCTCGCGGCAGGCGCGCGCCATGCTGGCGACGATGCGCTCGAGGTCGGCCAGGAGGAAGCCCTCCTCCAGGAGGAAGGCGGCGCTGAGACAGAGGGGACGCGCGCCGGCCATGGCCACGTCGTTGAGGGTGCCGTGCACCGCCAGGGAACCGATGTCGCCGCCGGGAAAGAAGAGGGGCGAGACGACGTGGCCGTCGGTGCTCATCACCAGGCGGCCGGGAGGCACCTCGAAGCAGGCCTGGTCGTTGCCCTGGCGCAGCAGCTCATTGTCCAGGTGGGCCAGGAAGAGCTCGTCGATCAACTGGGCCATGGCGCGACCGCCGGCGCCGTGGCTCATCTCCACGCGGCCGTGGCGCAGGTCCAGCCGCCGGGTGAAGGGAACCGGCCCGCTCATGCCGCCGCCTCCCCGCCGTCGCGGAAGCGGCCGTAGCTCCAGTAGGCGGCACAGGCCCCCTCGGAGGAGACCATGCAGGAGCCCATGGGATTGTCGGGGGTGCAGACGGTGCCGAAGAGCCTGCAGTCGGTGGGCTTCTTCACGCCGCGCAGGATGCGCGGGCACTCGCAGCCGCGCACGTCGGCGGCCCGGGAGTCGGGGATCTCGAAGCGCCGCTCGGCGTCGAAGGCGGCCCACTGCCCCTTGATGCGCAGGGCGCTGTAAGGCACCTCGCCCAGCCCGCGCCACTCGAAGGTGCGGCGCAGCTCGAAGACCTCGGCCACCAGCGCCTGGGCCTTGCGGTTGCCCTCGCGGCTCACCACCCGGGTGTACTCGTTCTCCACCTCGGCACGCCCCTCGTTGAGCTGGCGGATCAGCATCAGGGCCGACTGCATCACGTCCAGGGGCTCGAAACCGGCAATGACCACCGGCTTGCGGTACTCCTCGGCGAAGAACTCGTAGGGACGGCTGCCGATGACGGCGCTCACGTGGGAGGGGCCGAGGAAACCGTCGATGGCCACGCCGTCGAGCTCGCGCACCTCGGGCGACTCCAGGAGGTTCAGGATGGCCGCCGGGGTGAGCACGTGGTTGCAGAAGACGCTGAAGTTCTCCAGCCCCTCCCGGGCCGCCTGCAGGATGGCCACCGCCGTGGGCGGCGTGGTGGTCTCGAAGCCGATGGCGAAGAAGACCACCTGTCGCTCCGGGTGCTTCCTTGCGATCTCCAGGGCGTCCCGGGTGGACCAGACCATGCGCACGTCGGCCCCCTCGGCGCGGGCGCGGAGCAGGGAGCGGCCGCGCCCCGCGGGTACCCGCATGGTGTCGCCGTAGGTGCAGAGGATCACCTCCTCCCGCTCGGCCAGGGCGATGGCCTGGTCGATCCGGCGCACGGGGAGGACGCAGACGGGGCAGCCGGGGCCGTGGACGAAGGTGACGTTCTCCGGCATCAGGTCCTGCACGCCGTAGCGGAAGATGGCGTGGGTGTGGCCGCCGCAGAACTCCATGAGCCGGTAGTCACGACCGGTGTCCGCCTCGCGGGCGATGGCCTCGGCCAGGGTGCGGGCCAGCTCGCGGTCGCGGAACTCCCCGATGTACTTCATGCCAGCCCCGCCTCGGCGAAGAGCGCCAGGGTGCGCTCGGCCTCCTCCGGGCTCACTTTCTCCAGGGCGTAGCCCACGTGGACCAGCACGTAGTCACCCACGGAGACCTCCTCCAGCAGGACCAGGGAAACCTCCTTCTGCACCCCGCCGAGGCTCACCCGCGCCGTGTCGCCGTCGATGGCCACCACTTCGGCGGGCAGCGCCAGGCACATGGATCAGGCTCCCAAGGCGGCCAGCCGGCGGCTGGCGTCGAGCCATTCGTACCAGCTCTCCATGCCCTCGCCCGTGGTGGCGGAGAGCCGCAGCACCTTGATGCGCGGGTTCACCCGCCGCGCGTACTCGATGCACTGCTCCACGTCGAACTGGAGGTGGGGCAGCAGGTCGGTCTTGTTGAGGATCATGAGATCGGCGGCGTGGAACATGTCGGGATACTTGAGGGGCTTGTCCTCGCCCTCGGTGACCGAGAGGATCACCACCTTGTGCGCCTCGCCCAGGTCGAAACCGGCGGGACAGACCAGGTTGCCCACGTTCTCGATGAAGAGCAGGCTTCCCGCCTCCGGTTCCAGGCGCTCCAGGGCGTGGCCCACCATGTGGGCATCCAGGTGGCACCCCTTGCCGGTGTTGATCTGGACCGCCCTCACGCCCGTGGCGCGGATGCGCTCGGCATCCTGGCTGGTCTGCTGGTCGCCCTCGATGACCGCCATGGGCCAGCGGCCGGCCAGGTCGGTGAGGGTGCGGGTGAGCAGGGTGGTCTTGCCCGAGCCGGGACTGGAGACCAGGTTCAGCGCCAGGACGCCCCGTTCGGCCAGCCGGCGGCGGTTGGCGGCGGCGTACTCGTCGTTCTTGGCCAGGATGTCCTGCTCGATGCTCACCATGCGCGCCTGGCTGAGCCCCGGTGCGTGGGCGTGGGCGGGCCCCAGGCCATAGTGGTGCACGCCGTCGTGGTGATGATGGGGGGGGGGATGCCCGTGGGCGTGCTCATGGTGGTGATCGTGGGAATGGGCCTCGCCCTCGATGGTGGTCTCGCCTTCGCCACAGCCGCATACGGTACACATCATTCCACCTCCAGTTCCTTCACACGCAGCTCTTCGCCCCCGGTGATCTGCAGCTGGTAGCCGCCGCACCTGGGGCAGGGATCGAAGCGCTGGCCGATCTCCACGCTCTCGCCACAGCACAGGCACCAGGCGCGTCCCGGAAGCTCGATGATCTCCAGCCGCGCCCCATCAGCCAGGGTGCCTTTCATGACCACGTCGAAACCGAAGCGCATCGCCTCCAGTTCCACCCCGGCCAGGGCGCCGATCTCCAGCCGGACGACCCTCACCCGCCGGAACCCCTCCTTTTCGGCATGGACCTCCAGGAGCTGCAGCACGCCTTCACACAGGGACATCTCGTGCATCAGCAGATCTCCAGATCATAGCCCACGCAGGGATCGATGGCATCCACCACGAGGCGCGCCTGGCGCTCCATCTCGGCCGCCGTTCCCGCGATTCCCGACAGACTGGAAGCCACGACACCCCGGGGGTGGAAGTTCCACTCGGTGGGCGCCAGGATCCGGTAGTCCAGGATCCGCTCCCCGTCCAGCTCCACCCGGTGGAAAAGACGGCCGCGGGCCGCCTCCGCCCGGCCGATCCCGGTACCCTCTCCCGCCCCATCCGCCGGCAGGGGCGCAAGGGCGGGTGGTTCCAGGGCAAGGCGGGCCACCTCGGTGAGCCGCGCCACGAGCCGGGTCAGCAGCCCATTGCCCAGGGTGTCGTGCAGCCGTTGCAGGAGGGGGCTGCGGGTGCGGGTGAGCGCGCTGGTCTCCCTGCACACCCCCTGCCAGCGGGGCCGTTCGACAAAGGCGTCCTCCCGGAACGCCGGCCGCAGCTGTGCCTCCTGCAGCAAGGGCAGGGGGGGCACCGGGCTGCGCCCCACCCCCTGCCAGTTCCGGGCCATCACCTGGTCCAGGAGGCGCGCGGCCACCGTCCGCCGGCCGGCCGCCCACGCCTCCAGTTCCGCGAGGGCGACCCGTTCCAGCCAGGCCTCGGGCGGCTCACCGAACACGGTCTCCGCGAGCAGCCGCACCAGGGCCTCCCCGGCTGCCGGTTCGCCTTCACGAATCTTCCCCACCTCCCGGCCGGGCCGGAACGGCCCCTCGTCCGGTGACAGCTGCCGCCTGCGCGCATCGAGCAGGCGGCGCGCCCCGATCATCGCCTCTTCCAGGGGGGCTTCCCCCAGGAAGGCCGGCCAGCGGAGCATCAGGTGCCAGAGATGCTGCTGTAATGTCTCCAGGCCCACCAGGGCCTCGCGCAGCCGTTCCGTCTCGGGGCCGGGCGAGTGCCCCAGGGCCTGCTCGCAGGCCCGCACGCCGGCGCAGGCCTGGGCGGTGCCACAGACGCTGAAAAGCAGCGGCAGCAGGGAAAGCGCCGCTTCCACCCCCTTGCCGACGAAGACCCTGGACGCATGCACCGGCCGGCTGGAGCGGATCTCCACCCCTTCGACCCTCCCCCCGCGGGCGTGGAGCCGGATGTTCAGGCGACCTTCGAAATCCATGGCGTTTCGGTGCAACGGTGTTGGGTTCCATCCTAACCCACTTGCCCCGCCGGAAGCTGCCTTGCTGCGTACAGCTAATAAAAACGGATCATTCTTGTTTGCTTTCGTCTATGCTTTTGCCGCTGTCTGCGGCGAGCCAAACCGGACTGGCTACGCTCTGTACCGGCACCGCATTGACAACGGATAACCCGCCCTTCCCCGAAGAACCAGGGCAGCTGATCCGGGAACAGCAGGTACACATCGAAGCACTGAAGGCCCAGCTGGAAGAATGCACCCATCCGCTTCTTCTCCCAGATCGAGTTCGAGCACGCAATCTCCGGTGACGTCGGCCCGCAGTTCCGGCCCATGGACGGCCTGCAACCTCCACGGCAGGCGCGGGGTTCTGGCGCTGGCTTTTCTCCTGGCCACCGCCGGCGGAGACGCCACGCTCGCGTTTAAAAGCGTGGAAGGGATTCACCCCCCCGGCCCGCCGCGGAGGCAGCCGCAGAAGAACCGGGAGAGGGCCCGATCGAGAGGTATTCCAACCCGGTAGGGTTATTCCTGCACCAGCATGGACATGCGCACCAGCTCCGCCAGGGAGGAGGCCTGCATCTTGTCCATCACCTTGGCGCGGTGGGCCTCCACCGTCTTGGCGGAGACGCCGAGGGCGCTGGCGATCTCCTTGTTGGATCTGCCGGCGGTGACCATCTCCATCACTTCGTGCTCGCGCGGCGTGAGGGTGGCCAGGCGCGCCGCCAGCTCGGCGCGCAGGGCCTGCTTCTCGCGCTGCTTCTCATTCACCGCCAGGGCGTTGCGGATGGCGTCGAGGAGCAGTTCGTCGTTGAAGGGCTTCTCGATGAAGTCGATGGCCCCTTCCTTCATGGCGCGCACCGACATGGGCACGTCGCCGTGGCCGGTGATGATGATGACCGGGATGTTGATCTCGTTGCGGTGCAGGTACTCCTGCAGCTCCAGCCCGCTCATGCCGGGCATGCGCACGTCCAGCAGCAGGCAGCCGGAGCGGCCCGGGTAGTAGCTGTCGAGGAAGGACTCGGCGGAGTCGTGGCACTCCACCGCCAGGCCCACCGACTCGATGAGCCAGCGCAGGGAGTTGCGCATGGCCTCGTCGTCGTCCACCACGAAGACAGTGGGCGCCGGGGATGTTCCGTTCTGGTTCATGAAGCCTTGCTCTCCATCGCCGTCTCGCTCAGCGGCAGTTCCACGGTGAAGACCGCGCCCCTGCCGGGTACCGATCGGGCCCCGATTCTACCATTGTGCTCGGTGACGATGGTCTGGCTGATGGAGAGCCCCATGCCCATGCCGCTCTTCTTGGTGGTGAAGAAGGGGTCGAAAAGGTGCTTGAGATCCTCCGCCGCGATGCCGGCGCCATTGTCCTCCACCTCGATGTAGGCACGCCCGTCGGGGGTGATGCCGGTGGAGATGATAAGCCGCCGGCGCTCCGGCTCGCGCGCCTCCAGCGCATCGAGGGCGTTGCGCAGCAGGTTGAGGATCACCTGCTCGATCTGCACCGGGTCCACCCGGGCCACCACCGGCAGCCGGCTGAGCCGGGACTCGATGGTCACCTGCAGCTTTTTCCGGTCGTGGGAGACGAGGGTACAGGCGTCGGCCACCAGGGTGTTGAGGTCCACCTCCTCGCGCACCGGCTGCTTGCGCGTCACCATGCCGCGCAGCCGCTTGATGATCTCGCCGGCGCGGCGCGCCTGGGCGGCGATCTGTTCCATGGCGGCGATCAGCTCCTCCTTCTCGCCGATGCCCAGCCGCAGCCGCCGGGCGCAGCCGTTGGCGAAGTTGACGATGGCCGACAGCGGCTGGTTGAGCTCGTGAGCGATGCCGGTGGCCATCTCCCCCATGGTGCTCAGGCGGGAGACGTGGATCAGCTCGTTCTGGCGGTGGCGCGCCTCCTCTTCCGCCCTGCGCATGGCGGTGATGTCGCGGCCGTAGACGTTGACGTAGTCCAGGTCGGGCACTGGCGCCAGCAGCAGCGAGAAGATGCCGTCGCGGGTGGTCACCTCCACCTCCCGCGCCCTGCCGGTGGAGAGCACCTCCTCCACCACCCGCTTCCAGTAGATGGGCACCGTCTGCATGCGGTTGCAACCCCAGTAGTCGAGCAGGGCGTCGCTGGCGCGGTTGGCGTAGATCACCACGCCGGGCCGGTTGATGCGCAGCACCGGCAGCGGGCTCTCGCTAGGGAAGGCGGCCAGGCTGACGATCTCCTTGGCCTGGCGCTTGCGTTCGGAGATGTCGCGGATGTAGGTGGTGAAGAGCAGCTGGTTCTCCAGCCGCACCGGCTTGATGGCCACCTCCACCGGGAGGATGCGGTCGTCCTTGCTGCGCGCGGTGAGGGTGCGCAGCACCGGCTTGACGTCGCTCTCGCGTTCCTTCAGGCAGTCGGCCAGCAGGCTGTTGAAGGCCTCGCGCGAGCCGCGGTCGAAGATCAGCTCGTCGAGCCGGCGTCCCAGCGCCTCCTGCTGGCCGTAGCCGAAAGTCTGCTCGGCGGTGGGATTGAAGTCCACGATGCGGCCGTGCTGGTCGATGGTGACGATGGGGTCGAGAGAGGCGTCGAGCACGGCGGTCTTGAGCGCCTCGCGCTCCTCGATCTCGGCGGTGTAGCGGGCCCGCATCTCTTCCCGCGCCCTCATCACCGCCTGGGTGAAGCTGCGGATCCAGTCCTCCATGATGAGCAGGCGGTTCCCCCCCTTGGGGGTGGGCTGCTCGATGTGCAGGGCGCGGCTGGAGAAGGCCGCCACCCGCTTGAGCAGGCGGTTGATCCGGTTGGAGATGAAGATGAAGAAGAGCACGAAGATGAAACCGACGATGGCCGCCCCGGTGAGGCGGTGGCGCCGCTCCACCGCGATGATGCGCGAGCGGGTGGCGTCCACGATGTCGCGCGGGATGAGGGTGGCGAAGAGCAGGTTGAGCGGCGTGTTGCCGTACTCAAAGAAGGACTGGACCGTGGCCACGTAGCGGTCCTGGATCCCCTCCATGGCGGCCCCTTCCAGCAAGGCGTCGTTGCCGCCGGCGGCCAGGATCACCTGGGCGTCCCCGTCCACCAGCGCCACCGTGATCTCGGAATCGGGCGCCCGCTGCTGGGAGGCGTCCAGGAATCCGCTGTTCACCGGCACCAGCAGCACCAGGGAACCCATGTGGTAGTAGCTTGCGTCCTCCACCCGTTCGGCGATCACCAGGTAGAGCAGGCCGTTGAGCCGCGTGATGTAGGCCTGCTGGCCGGCACTGGCAATGGCGTGCCTCAGCTCGGGCTCCACCTCCTGGGGCAGCGGCCGCTGCGCCAGCTGGTAGACCTCGCGGATCTTGCCGCCGGTGTCGGCGAGCACGGCGTAGTCGGGCTTCACCGGCAGCCCCTGGATGGCGCTGGCCGGCAGCCAGAGCGGCTGCCGGTCCAGGTAGACCACCGGCGGCTCCTCGTCGGCGGAGAACCAGACCAGGGGTTCCAGGTAGTCCGCCATGCGCCGGTGGTTGGCCAGCAGCCGCGTGGTGTTGACGTAGGACTGGACGAAGCTGTCGAAGCGCAGCATCGACTCACGCGCGCGGGTCTCCAGCTGCGCCTTGAGCTCTTCCCGGAAGATGTTGCCGATGGCCCGGGTCTGGATGGGGTCGATGACGATCCACACCGCCGCCGCGGTGAGCAGCCCGAAGAGCGCCGCCAGCACCGGCATGGGGACGCGGCGCAGCAGGTTCTTGAAGAAGGGGCGGCGCGGTTCTCGCATGGGGCAATACTACTATGAAGCGTCGCCAGGGGTTAAACTGCCGCCCCATGAGCCCGAACCCCTCCCAGCCCCTGCCCGGCCTGCTGCGCCGCCTGGCCGCCCTCTTCTACGACAGCTTCCTGGTGGCCGGCCTGGTGGTGGCGGCCTTCACCCTGGTCTACCTGCCGCTGGCCATGGGGCTGGGGATCGAGAACCTGGAAGAACACCCCCTGGTGCGCCACCTGATGACCGCCTGGATCCTTTTCGTGGGCGTGGGGTTCCACCTCTGGTTCTGGACCCACGGTGGCCAGACCCTGGGCATGCGCGCCTGGCGGCTGAAGCTGGTCTCCGCCGCCGGCGGCCCCGTTACCCTGAAACAGGCCCTGGTGCGCTACGGCGTGGCGGTGCTCTCCTGGCTGGCGCTGGGGCTGGGATTTCTCTGGATCCTCTTCGACCGGGAGAAACGGGCCTGGCACGACATTGCCTCGGGCACGCGGCTGGTGCTGGTGGACCCCAATGTCACCTGATCGGTGTGCCATCCCGAAAGGCCCCGGAGCGGCGCCCCCGCCGCGAATGGCTTGAAGTTCGGCCCGGGGCGAGCCTCCCACGGCAGGCGGTAGGAGCGGCGCCCTCGCCGCGAACATTTCCGGGTTCGGCCCGGGGGCGGGCCTCCTACGGCAGGCGGTAGGAGCGGCGCCCCCGCCGCGAACACTCCCGGATTCGGCCCGGGGCGGGCCTCCTACCCCTTGATGCAGACCAGCGGCACCAGCTTCGCCACCTTCTTCGCCAGCCCCGCCCGGTGGGCCGACTCCACCACTTCGGAGACGTCCTTGTAGGCTTCCGGCGCCTCCTCGGCAACACCGCGCATGGAGGGGCTGCGGATGAGGATGCCGCGGGCGGCCAGGTCGTCCACCACCTGCCGTCCCCGCCACTTGCGGGTGGCGGCACGGCGGCTCATGGCGCGGCCGGCACCGTGGCAGGCCGAGCTGAAGGCGAGCGACTCCGACTCGACGGTGCCGCACAGGATATAGGAGGCGGTGCCCATGGAGCCGCCGATGAGTACCGGGTGGCCGGTGGGCCGCAGAAGGTCGG
>JALWGP010000201.1 GCA_027038775.1 Sedimenticola sp.
CACTTTCACCGCGGTGTTCACCTTCACTTCGTCCAGCCTTTCGTAGGGGACCTGGATCTCGAGCCACAAGGGATCCAGGCGGCCGATGCGGTAGATGGGGCTGGCGATCTCCACCCGCTGGCCGGGCGTGGCGAGCTGTTCGAGCACCACCCCGTCCATGGGCGAGCGCACCTGGAGGGTGGCGGAGAGGCGGTGGTGCTTTTCCAGGGCTTTCACGGCCGCTTCGTCCATGCCGGAGAGCACGAGGGCCTGTCGCCGCTGTTCCACCTCGGTTCTGGCCTGGGTGAAACGTGCGCGGGTTTCGAGAAAACGCCGCTCGGCGATGATGCCCTCCGCTTTGAGCTGGCGGTCGCGGTTCAGTTCGGCGCGCGCCAGGCCGAGGCGGGTGAGGGCCTCCAGGTAGAGGCGCTGTTCCTCCACCAGCCTGGGGCTCTGGATGGTGGCGAGGGGTTGGCCCTTGCGTACCTTTTCACCCTCGGCGACCAGCAGGCTGGTGAGCAGCCCTTCCTGGGGCGCCGTGACCACCCGGAGCTGGGCGTTGGGTACCCTCACCTTGGCGGGATAGGCGGTTCCCCATGCCCGGGAGACGGGGGCCACGGTCGTGGTGTGGATGCCCAGCGCCTTCTCCTGTTCCGGCGCGATGTCGATGCGTGGGGCCGCGTGGGCGGTGCCGCCCAGCAGCAGGGCGAGTGCGAGAAGCGTCTTTTTCATCGGGGGATCACTCCTGAAACGTGATTCTTGCGGGCCAGGGCGCGGGCCTTTTCCAGTTTTCTCAGCCGCAGTTCACGGGTGGCCTGGTAGGACTGCCGCCGCGCCAGCAGCAGCTGGTAGAGATCCATCTCTCCCAGCTCGAATGCCCGCTGTGCCAGCTTCAGACGGGAGAGGGAGAGGCGGTGGTTCCGCTCTGCCAGCAGGTGGAGCCGGGTGGCTCGCGCCACCTCCTGTTCGGCCCGGGCCAGCTCCAGCTGCAGTTCCCTGCGGGCAAGGTCGAGGGAGGCCTGGGCCCGGGTGAGCTCGGCCTCCGCCTCGGCGATGGCGGGTGCCGCGGGTGCGCCGGTGCCAAGTGGCATGCTCACCTCCAGGCCCAGGGAGTCGGTATAGTCCTGGTTGCGGTCGCCGCGATCCCGTTTCGCAAACAGCGAGACCACCGGCGTGGCGCGGCGCCGGGCGCGGGCGTCGGCGGTCCTGGCCCGGGCCGTCTCCACCTGGGCCACCAGTGCGGCCAGCCGGGGGTGCGTGGCGGGGTTTTCCTCCGCCTTCCTGGCGGAAAAGGCTTCCAGGTCGTCCGGGAGGGCGTCCAGGCCGGTGTAGTTGCGCCAGGCGATACGCGCCTTCCGCAGGGCGTCCAGCGCCTCCTGGTAACCTGCTTCGGCAGTGATCAGGTCCTGTTGGGCCAGCAGAAGGTCGTTGCGGCTCACCTCACCCACCTCGTGGCGATGCCGGATGTCCTGGACCAGGGCCCTGGCCGCGGCCCACTGCTTCGTGGACTCCTTGAGTTCGGCCTGGGCGATACGCAGCTGCCAGGCCCGTTCCAGCACTTCGCCGGCCACCTGCCAGAGCAACCTCTTCCGGTCGTCGTCGGCGAGGCGCCCGATGTTGTCGGCGATGGCTGCCCTGGCGCTGCGTTGGCCGGGGAGCAGCACCGGCAGGGAGATGCCCACCACGTACTCCTCGTAGCCGAAGTCGCTGCCGAAGGTGTCCCCCGTGGCCGAAAGGGTCACGGACGGATCGCCGCCGAGCAAGGATTCCGCCTGCTGCCGGTAGCCGGCTTCTACCTTGTGCCGGGCCTCCGCCAGTCGAGATTCGGGATGTCGTTCCAGGGAAGCCTGGACGGCCTCGGCCAGGGTGACGGCGTGTACGGGCAGGGCCGCCAGGACGAGGATCGCCAGCAGGGCGGTATGAACCAGGTGTCCGGTATGCATCGGATGATCTCGAAATCGGTGACCGTCGGAAGGGGCAAGTGTACGGGGTTAGACTGAATCCAAACTGAAAATGGTGTTCAGTTTGGGTTCAGTTCGTGCGGCTAGAATCTGCCCAGACATGGGCTCCGCCCTTCGGTTATTGTTCTCGTGATGAAACCTCTTTCTTTTCTTGTCGTGGCTTTCCTGGCATTCCTGCTGGGCGCGCTGGCCCTGTGGATGGCGCGTGAACAGTGGGAAAGCTACGAGCACGACGTGGAGCACGGGGGGTATTGGGACGGCGGTGATGCCGTGGAAACGGCCGGGCTGCTCTCCCTGGAGGAGATCGTCCGACGCCTGGAGCTGCCGGCAAAGAGCCGTATCCTGGAGGTGGAACGGGAGCTGGAGTCGGGGCGGATGTACTACGAGATCGAATTCCTCCTGCCGGATGGCCGCATCGAGGAGGTGATGGTGGATCCGCGCACCGCCGAGGTGGTGAAAAGAGAGCGCGAGGAGGGGGAAGATTGAGGCTGCTGCTGGTGGAGGACGACGAAGCGTTGGTGAAGGGGCTGCTGCCCCAGCTGCGCCAGGCCGGCTACGCCGTGGACGTGGCCACGGACGGGCGGGAGGCGCTGTTCCTTGGAGAGACCGAGAGCTACGACCTGGTGGTGCTGGATCTCGGCCTGCCGGAGATGGGCGGGCTCGAGGTGCTGACGCAGTGGCGCGCGCGGGAGATCCCGGTGCCCGTGCTGATTCTCACTGCCCGGGACAGCTGGATGGAAAAGGTGGAGGGGCTCCGCGCCGGTGCCGACGACTATCTCACCAAGCCCTTTCACACGGAAGAACTGCTGGCGCGATTGCAGGCGCTGCTGCGGCGCAGTCACGGCCGGGTAGAGGGACAACTGCGGGTGAACGACATCCTGCTGGACGAGGAGCACCAGCAGGTGCGCCTGGACAGCGGCGAGACGGTACCCCTCACCGGCACCGAGTTTCGCCTGCTGCGATACTTCATGATGAACCCGGGCAAGCTGCTCTCCAAGAGCCGCCTCACCGAGCACGTCTACGAACAGGACTTCGACCGTGACAGCAACCTCATCGAGGTCTACGTGCGGCGCCTGCGGGAGAAGATCGGCAGGGAGCGCATCGAGACGCGCCGGGGGCAGGGGTATGTCTTCCGCGGATAGCCGGCCGGTCTCCCTGGAGGCCAGCCTCAGCCGGCTGCTGACGCTCCTGCTCTTCCTGGTGCTGCTCCTGCTGCTGGGCATCGCCGCCTGGATCGGGCGCGAGAGCGCCATCCAGTTCGCGCTTTCCCGGCTGCACCACGACGCCGAGGCCATCATCGGCAACCTGGACGTGGGTGGCAGGCGGCTGGCAGGCGACATCCAGCCCATCTACCGCCAGCCCCTTTCCGGGCACTACTACCTGGTCCGCTTCCGGGACGGCACCTCCATCAAGAGCCGCTCCCTGTGGGACGAGGGGCTGCAGGTTCCGGAACGGGTTTCCCGGCTGCCCCGTTACTGGCTGATGAACGGCCCACGGGACCAGAAGCTGCTGGTGTGGCAGAAGTCCTACGAGAAGAACGGGGAGACCTTCACCATCGCCATCGCCGAGGACGTGGCACCCCTGCTGGCCGCCATCTGGCGCTTCGTTGGCATCGGCGTGGTGGCTTCCGTCGCCGCGGTGCTGCTCATGCTGCTGCTGCAGCGATTCATCATCCGCCGCGCCTTCACCCGGCTGGACCGGATCGGTGAGGAGGTTCGGGAAGTGCGCAAGGGAAGCCGGGAGGAGGTGGGCACCGACGTGCCCGCCGAGGTGCTTCCCGTGGTGGAGGAGTTCAACCAGTTGCTGCACGCCTGGCGACAGCACCAGGAGCGGTCGCGCAACGCGGTGGGCAACCTGGCCCATGCGCTGAAGACCCCGCTGCAGGTGATTATGCGCTTCGGCGAGGCCCGGAACGAACCCGTGATCCTGGAACAGAGCCGGCACATGCAGCACCTCATCGAGCAGGAACTCAAGCGGGCCCGCATCACCGGCCGGGCGGCGGTGGGGCGTCACTTCCGCCCGCGGGAGGACCTGGGGGCACTGGCAGAGACCCTGAGCACGCTCTACCACCAGAAGGCGCTGCACATCGGCCTGGAGGTCGAGTCGCCCGAGACCCTCTACCTCGACCAGGGAGACATGCTGGAACTCGTCGGCAACCTTCTCGACAATGCCGCCAAGTGGGCGGAAAAGGAGGTGCGCCTGCACCTGGATGTGGACGGGAACCTGGCAGTGGTGGTGGAGGACGACGGTCCCGGCATCGACCCCCATCGGCGGAAGCGGCTGCTGGACCGCGGAAGCCGCCTGGACGAGAACCGGCCCGGCCACGGGCTCGGCCTGGCCATCGTGCGGGACATCGTGGCGCTCTACGGCGGCAGCCTGGAGCTGGACGATTCACCCTCGCTGGGCGGGCTGCGGGTGCGGGTGACCTTGCCCCTGGAGTGACTTCACCTGCACGCAGGCCGCCAGCCCTCCTTCGTGGCGGTTTTCCAGTTTCACCTCCCATCCCTGGATGGCCGCCAGTTGGCGGACGATGGCCAGGCCCAGACCGCTGCCGCCGGTGGCGGTGCTGCGCGAGGGCTCCAGGCGGTGGAAGGGCTGGAACACCCTTTCCAGTTCCGCTTCGGGGATGCCGGGACCGCGGTCGATCACGCAGACCCTGGCCTTCGCTTTCCCGCACTCCAGGCGCAGCACGACCTCCTTCCCGTTCCCGTAGTGGAGGGCGTTGTCCAGCAGGTTGCCGAGGATGCGGCGCATGGGCAGCGCCGGTACCTCCATGGAGCAGGAGGAGGGCAGCTCCACGACGAGGGCTTCTCCCTGCCTGCGGTACTCTTCCGCCACCGTCTCCACCAGGTGCTGCAGGGGCCGCCGTTCCATTGCGCCGTCGTCCGCCTGCAGGGCGCCGGCCAGCTCCAGCGTGCGGGTGACGATGTCGTTCATCTCTTCCAGGTCCCGTCTCATCTGCGCCAGCAGCTCCGGGTCAGAGTGCTCTTCCAGGAGCTCCAGGGCGATGCCGAGGCGGGCGAGCGGGGTGCGCAGGTCGTGGGAGATCCCTCCCAGCAGCGTGGTCCGGTTCTCCAGCAGCCGCTGTACTTCGCTGCCAAGCTCGTTGAACTTGCGGGCCAGGAGGGCCAGTTCGGTGGGGCCGCTCTCTTCCAGGGGCTCGAGAAGACCGCTCTGGCCGAGCCGCTGCACCCCCTGGCCCAGGCGGGTCAGGGGACGGTTGATCCGGCGCACCACGAGCAGGGTCGTGATGAGAATGAAGGTTCCCGCACCGGCGAAGATCCACAACAGTGCCCGCGGCGGCCTGGCGCCCACCCGGTCGTGGGAGAAGCCGAGGTAGAGGATCCTGTCGCCCGCCGGTACGGGGGCCCAGTACCACTGTTCTTCTTCGGGTACCTGGTGGAGGTGGGTTGGTTGTCCCAGGCGCCGGTCCAGTGCCTTTTCCAGGAAACGCATGTAGGGGGAGTGGTAGGCGAGGGGTTGCAGGGATCCCGGTGGAGGGGTATCCCGGAGCCGGAGTCGATGCTCCTGCTCCAGTTCGGCGACGAACTCGGGCCGGATCGGCGGGGGCAGCTCCACCCAGGTCTGGGCCGACAGCACGATGAGGGCCGCCAAGTCGTCCGCTGCCTGCTGGCCGACCGGTAACAGGATGTACCTGAAGGTGACGATGCCCGTGAAAAGGATGAACAGGAGGAGGGCGGCGGCGAGGGTGAGCGCGGTTCTTGCGAAGAGGCTGTTGGGGGCTCTCATGCCGGTCACG
The DNA here is from genome assembly GCA_027038775.1 of Sedimenticola sp. GTDB lineage: Bacteria > Pseudomonadota > Gammaproteobacteria > Chromatiales > Chromatiaceae > Thiolapillus. Next base: position 5,701 of record JALWGP010000201.1, read on the forward strand.
CCGCGTCCGGCTCCGGCGTAAACATGTAGCCCTTGCCCCAGACAGTGCGGATGTAGCGGGGCTCCCTCGGATCGGGTTCGATCTTGTGCCGCAGGCGGGTGATGCGGACATCGATGCTGCGGTCGTAGGGTGAGCGCTCGTAGCCCTTGAGCAGATCGATGAGACGATCCCTGCTGAGAACCCGGTTGGGGTTGCGGGCCAGGATCTCCAGCAGTGCCATTTCCCCGCTGGTGAGCGGGACCTCCGTTTTCCCCTTCCAGAGCGTGTGGCTGTGCAGGTTGAGCCGGTAGGGACCGAAACGGAAGACCTCGGTTTCACCGGTTTTCCTGCTGCTCTCGGTGCGCCTGAGGATGGCGCGGATGCGGGCCGCCAGTTCGCGGGGGTTGAAGGGCTTGGCGAGGTAGTCGTCGGCACCGATCTCCAGTCCGACGATGCGGTCGATCTCCTCGCCGCGCGCGGAGAGGATGAGTACCGGCAGGTCCGTGGCGGCCCTGAGTTCCCGCGTCAGCGTCAGGCCGTCGTCCCCCGGCAGCATGAGGTCCATCACCACCAGGTCCGGCCGCTCCCGGGAGATCAGCGCCTTCATGGTCCTGCCGTCAGCGGCGGTGCGCACCTCGAACCCCTGCCCGCGCAGGTAGCGCTGGAGCAGGTTCCGCAGGGCCGGGTCGTCGTCGACGACCAGTATGCTGGGCGGGTGGCGGGACATGGGGGCGATGGTAGCAGAAGCCCCTGGGAAGGCCGGCAGATGAAACAAATTGTTACCGATTGTGGGGTGTGTGCCAGGGGCGGGCGCTGTATCATTCCGGCGGTTTCGGATTTCGTGCAAAGAGGAAATGCAAACATGTGCCGGTTGTGCTGGATCGTTCTTTCCCTGCTGCTCCTGGTGATGGCCGGGGTGGCCTACAAGGTGGTGGTCGTGGGCAGCGTGGAGGAGACGCCGGACGGGCGCCAGGCGCTGCTGCTGACCCGTGCCGAGCGCAACCTGGTGCTGGCCGAGATGCGGGGATTCCTGGTGGCGGTGCAGGCCATCGTCGCCGCCACCAATGATGAGAAGATGGAAGCGGCGGCGGAGGCGGCCGCCCGGGTGGGCATGGCTGCGCAGACGGATATTCCCCCGGGGCTCATCGCCAAGCTGCCGCTGGAGTTCAAGAAGCTGGGCTTCGACACCCACCGGAAGTTCGACGCGCTGGCGCTGGATGCCCGTCAACTGGGCGATCCCGACCACACCCGGGAACAGCTGGCGGCGCTCATGGCCAACTGCCTCGCCTGCCATGCCGCCTACAGCCTGAAGGTGGCGGACCAATAGCGGCGGGCCGGGTTTACTCCTGCGGCAGGCTCTGGATCCCCTTCATCGGCAGGAAGAGGCCGCAGCCCAGGTGGCGGTGGCCGCCCAGCCCCTCCTCCTGCAACGCGAGAGAGTCTTCGGGACCGAGGTCGGCCAGCATCAGGCTGCGGGTGACCAGCGGACCCTCCGGCGTGGCGATCTCGGTGGCCCTGCCGCAGAGCGCCTTCTTGACGCGGATGCGACGCGCCTTCAACTCGCGGGCGATGCGCTCGAGGAAGCGGTTCTCGTCCTCGGCCTCCCCTTCCAGCATCCGCATGTGCCGGGCGTAGAGGGTGGGGTGGCTGAAAAGGCGCTTCTCGCGCGCCTTGCCCAGGGTCAGCTCGAAGCCGCCGAGGTCGAGGGTCACCCCTTCCAGCCGTTGCCGTACCTCCCCGGCCCGCTCCAGGGGCACGCGCAGCTGCATGCGGCTGCGGCGCGAGGGGATGAGGTGCTGGCCCAGCGCGGGGTCGGGTCGCTCCCAGCCGTTCTGGGAGCCGGCCAGGTGGATCTCGTGGACGCCGATGCCGGCTTCCACCAGGTCGGGCAGGTGGGCCTGCAGCGCCCGGCTCAGGGCGTGCAGGTGATCGACCGGCAGCATGCGGCTGGTGAGGGCGAAGGAGAGGTCCACCACCCGGGGCGATTCCTCGACGATATCACCGTCGGTCTCTTCTTCCCAGAGCATGCTCACTCCTCCGGCAGGCGGGCCTGCAGTGCCTCCCGGTCGAACCACCAGTCGTCCTGCACCAGCACGTCCACGATGTTGCGCAGGCGCACCAGGAACTTCTCCGGCTGGTCGAGTTCCAGCTTCTCGATCCAGTAGTCGAACTGCTGCTGGCTCTCCACCTCGCTGTGGCGCCGCGCCACGTTGCCCAGCATCTGCTGGGTGAAGAAGCGCAGGTCCTCCCGCTGCCTGGGCCCGGTGGCGCGCAGGTCGGCCACGAAGGCGGCGGTGGCGGCGGCCACGGCGGCGCCGTCGGCGTCGGGCGGCGTGTCGTCGATGAGGTGCTGCAGCAGGGTGATGGTCACCTCGGGGTCGATGGGGTAGGTGACCGCCAGCCAGATGCCCTGGCCCAGGGCCGCCAGGGAGCCGGGCTGGTCGGCCAGGTAGAGCACCTCGCACGCCTCGGCGGCCGGCTGCCACTGTTCGGTCTCGATGAAGTGGTCCAGCGCCTCCCGCGCCAGGGGCCAGGCCTCCCCGCCCCGCTCGAGCAGCGCCAGGTTGCGGGCCATTTCCAGCGCCAGCTCGTGGCGGCGGGCCGCCTCCGAGGGGGGCAGGGCGGCATGCTGCTCACGCAGTTCCGCCAGTTCGCCCTCCAGGCGCGCCTTTTCCGCCGCCTCCTCGGCGGGGGAGACGGGCATCACGTCCGGCTGCTGGCCGGGATCGAGGAAGTCCATGGCTCACACCCTGCCGCAGAAGGCGGCCTCGATGCGGTCTTCCCAGTCCTCGGGCGTGTCGGGAAATTCCGGCTTCACGTCGGTCTTGAGGAAGCGTTCGCCGGCGCGGGCGTACTCGCGCACCAGTTCCAGCAGCTCCTCGAAACTCTCCAGTTCGTAGTTGGAGACCAGGATGTTGCTCAGGGCCAGGGGTTCGTCGTTCATCATTTTCTTGGGATCCTTCTCGTACGGGTTTATGCAGCAGAATATGGCATCCGTTTGATCCAGATCAACACCTCACCCATAGCGGTTGACGCTCGAAGCGTTGGTTGTCTAAGATCTGCCGTCAATTTTGCAGGATGAGTATACGCTAAAATACTGATTCTGCTTCCCAGGGCGCCGCCACTTGGCGTCTGCCAGCTCTTGTAAGCTGTAAAAAACACCGGTCGGTCAAGGAGTTGTCAGGCCGGTACCGCCGTTTTCCGCGCCCAGAGGCACGGTGATCTATCCCATAGGGGATAGACGCAAGGGATGAAAATACCCCCGATGGCGGAGTGTTTCCGGGGGAATGCTCGGCTACAGTTAGCAGCTGCTGATGAAGGTGGGGTTTTCCGCGGCGCGGTTCCCAACCATCGTCAAGAGGAGTGACAACAGTTTCGGGCCACCGCCCGTCCGATACGGGTCCCGGGCCGTACAGGCGGCCCAGGCGTGGCGCACGAGAGAACTACCGTATTCACGATCTAGTCAGGAGACTCAAAATGGCGATCGAAAAACACCATACCCCCATGATTGACCAGCTCGAGGACGGTCCTTGGCCGAGCTTTATCAAGGGCATCAAGCGCCTGCGTGACGAGCACCCCGATGAGCGCATCAACGCCATGGCCAACGACCTGCTGGGTCAGCTGGAGACTTCCTACGAAACCCGTCTCGGTTACTGGAAGGGCGGCACCATCACCGTCTTCGGTTACGGTGGCGGCATCATCCCCCGCTTCACCGAGCTGAAGGACGACGAGGGCAACCCCCGCTTCCCCAACGCCGCCGAGTTCCACACCATGCGCATCCAGCCCCCGCCGGGCTTCTTCTACAACACCGACGTGCTGCGCAAGATCATCGACATCGACGAGAAGTACGGCTCCGGCATGATCTGCATGCACGGTCAGACCGGCAACCTGATGCTGGTGGGCATGGACTCCGACGCCATCCAGCCCTGCTTCGACGAGATGAACGAGCTGGGCTTCGACCTCGGTGGCGCAGGTCCCTGTGTGCGTACCGGCATGTCCTGCGTGGGTGCCGCCCGCTGCGAGCACTCCAACATCGACGAGGGCAACATCATGCGCACCCTGCTGAACAACTTCCAGGATGACATGCACCGCCCCGCGCTGCCCTACAAGTTCAAGTTCAAGGTCAGCGGCTGCGCCAACGACTGCACCAACTCCATCCAGCGCGCCGACATGGCCATCATCGGCACCTGGCGTGACGACATGAAGGTCAACCAGGAAGAGGTGAAGGCCTTCGTGGAGAAGAAGGGCCGCAAGTACGTGATCGACAACGTCATCACCCGCTGCCCCACCAACGCCCTGACCCTGCATGACGACGACACCCTCGAGGTGAACAACAAGGACTGCGTGCGCTGCATGCACTGCATCAACGTCATGACCAAGGCCCTCTCCCCCGGGGACGACAAGGGCTGCACCATCCTCATCGGCGGCAAGCGCACCCTGAAGATCGGCGACCTGTTCGGTACCGTGCTGGTGCCCTTCATGAAGGTCGAGACCGAAGAGGACCTGGAGAAACTGGTGGAGCTGGCCGAGGAGATCATCGACTTCTTCGCCGAGAACGCCCTCGAGCACGAGCGTACCGGCGAGATGATCGAGCGCATCGGCCTGGCCAACTTCCTGGAAGGCATCGGCATCGACGTCGATCCCAACATGGTGGAGCGTCCCCGCACCAGCAGCTACGTCCGCATGGACGGCTGGGACGAGGAAGCCGCCAAGTGGGAAGAGCGCAAGAAGGCCGCGGCCAGCTGATCCCGCAAACCACATACCGACAGACCGGCCGCGGCCCCGCGCCGCGGCCGGCATGGAACAGACGAATTTCAGAATCTTAGGAGGTACGCATGTCCGATCAACCTCGCATGCCCATCGAATCCGGTACGCCGGATCATTTCCAGTACATGCATCCCACGCTGCGCAAGAACTACGGCCAGTGGGCGTATCACGACCGTCCGCGCCCCGGTGTCCTGCACCATGTCTCCAAGAATGGTGACGAAGTCTGGACCGTGAAGGCCGGTTCCCCCCGTCAGCTGGACATCCTGACCCTGCGTACCATCTGCGACATCGCCGACGAGTTCTGCGAGGGCTACCTGCGGTTCACCATGCGCGGCAACATGGAGTTCATGACCACCGACGGCTCCAAGGTGGATGCCCTCATCGAGCGCCTGGAGAGCGCCGGCTTCCCCGTGGGCGGCACCGGCAACTCGGTGACCATGCTCTCCCACACCCAGGGCTGGCTCCACTGCGACATCCCCGGTACCGACGCCTCCGGCGTGGTGAAGGCGATGATGGACGAGCTCTACGAGGAGTTCAAGAACGAGGAGATGCCCAACCGGGTGCACATCACCACCTCCTGCTGCCAGATCAACTGCGGCGGCCAGGGGGACATCGCCATCAACGTGCAGCACACCAAGCCGCCCAAGATCAACCACGATCTGGTGGCCAACGCCTGCGAGCGTCCCGCCGTGGTTGCGCGTTGCCCGGTGGCGGCCATCCGTCCCGCCATGGTGAACGGCAAGCCCACCCTGGAGGTGGACGAGAAGAAGTGCGTCTGCTGCGGCGCCTGCTTC
>JALWGP010000202.1 GCA_027038775.1 Sedimenticola sp.
CCACCCTCTTCTTCGAGCTGCTGCGCGACCTGGAAGAGGCGGGCGCGCGCCTCACCCGGGAGCGGCTGCTGGCCGGCATCGAGGGGCTCCACGCCCTGCCGCGCGAAGAGAACGCCCGGGTCCACCCGATGACCCTGCACAAGGCCAAGGGGCTGGAGTTCGACACCGTGGTCCTGCCGGGGCTGGGGCGGGGGTCGGGCCGGAACGATCCCCCCCTGCTGCGCTGGCTGGAGACGGTGGACGAGGCAGGCAACGAGCGGCTGGTGCTGGCCCCCATGAGGCCCGCCTGGGAAAAGAAAGAGGGCCCCGCTGCCGCCTACATCCGCGAACTGGAGAAACACAAGGAGGCCCACGAGGCGGCGCGGCTGCTCTACGTGGCCGTCACCCGCGCCAGGCGGCGGCTCCACCTGCTGGGCCACGCCGAACCCGATGCCTCGGGCGACGTGGGCCCGGCCAAAGGCAGCCTGCTCGCACATCTCTGGCCCGCCCTCGGCCACCACTGGGAGGGGCTGGAGGCGCCGGAGGAAGAGCCGCCCACCGAAACCGGCCGCCACCCGGCCGGCCCGCGGCTGCTGCGCCCGGCTCCCGGCTGGCAGCCTCCCGGCCCACCCGCCGACGTGCCCCTGCCCTCGCTGGTGGAAGAGGAGGAGCCGTCACGCGACATCGAGTTCGACTGGGCCGGTGATCTGGCGCGGGTGGTGGGGGTGGTGGCACACCGCCTGCTCCAGCACCTGGCCCTGCACGGCGACCCGGGCGCCGGCTTCGAGCCCCTGCGCGGCCACGCCCGCACCCTGCTGCGGCGGGAGGGACTGGACGGGGAACCGCTGGAAGAGGCGCTGGCCCTGGTGGCCACCGCCGTGGGCAATACCCTGGCCAGCGAGCGGGGGCGCTGGATCCTCGACCGCAACCACCGCGAGGCGCGCTGCGAGCTGCCACTCACCGCCCTGCTCGACGGGCGCCCGCGCCACCTGGTGGTGGATCGCACCTTCGTCGACGCCGAGGGCACGCGCTGGATCATCGATTACAAGACGGGCCGCCACGAGGGCGGCGACCCCGAAGCCTTCCTCGACCAGGAGAAGGAACGCTACCGTACCCAGCTCGAAGCCTACGCCGCCGCCTTCCGCCTGCTGGAACCGGAACGGCCCCTGCGGGTGGCGCTATACCATCCCATGCTGGACGGCTGGCGCGAGTGGGAACCCGGCTGAGCGGGCGCCCGCCACGACCGTCACTTCCGCTTCCAGGCGCCTCCCTTCTTGTACCAGTATCCGCCCGGCGCCTCTTCCACCCAGATGCGGGCGAAGGTCTTGCGGATCTCCGCCTCCCACTCGGGGTGGCCGTTGGCGCGGGCGATCTCGCGGTAGAGGGCGTTGCGGTCGCGGTTCTCGTCGGCCACCAGCTTCTTCAGCCGGTTGCGCTGGTTGAGGGGCACCGGCTTGAGGCTGCGCACCTCCACCAGCCCCGACTCGTTGAAGCCGATGGCGCCCGCCCGGTACCAGGGCGCCAGCTGCTTCTGGCGCTGCTGCATGGAACTGCGCAGGCGCGAGATGGCGGGGGTGTTGATGTTGATGTCGGCTTGGCCGGCGGCCTCGGCCGCGGGCACCAGCCACTCCAGCAGGCGCCCTGCCAGCAGCAGCGTCGCGGCAGGCGGCTGCACCAAGGACTGGTCCGGGGCGCCCTGCTTCTCCTCACGCGCCGGCTGCGGGGCCTGGTCGCCGCTCTTGAGTACGTCGCGCACGATGACCCGCGCCGCCTCCTCGGCGGCCGCAGCGGGAAAATAGATGTTGATGGTCACGCAGGCGCTGAGCAGCAGGCTCAGCAGGGGCCAACCGACTTTCTTGAACATGGTTTGTTTCACTCCACGACGATACCTTTTACCTGGATGCTGCGCAGGCGTGCCAGCAGATCCTTCCAGGCCACGCGCCGGTTCCTGCCGATGACGTCCACGCGCGGGAGCAGCGCCCCCTTGACGATATAGTAGCCTCCCGCGGGCCCCGGGGCACCATCCAGTTCCGCGGTGTCACCCTCGAGCTTCACCCGCAGCTCCAGGCGGTCGTAGGCGAAGTCCTTGAAGATGCCCAGGAAGGTGCCCGAGAGACCCGAAGCGACGCCGTTGCCCAGCTCGGTGAGGTTGTCGATGGCGCGCTGGCTGATGCGGTGGCGGCGGCGGTCCCTGGCCGGCGACCTCAGCTCCGCCTCGAAGGCCGCCACCTCCCAGCCCACCAGGCGCAGGTTGCGCACGTATCCCTCCAGGCTCCCCTCGATGCGACCGAAGGAGAAGGTTCGGGAGACCTGCGCCAGATCCAGGTTCTCGAGGCGCAGGCTGGTGCGCAACACCGGGGCGGGCCCCAGCAGATCCTCGATCACCAACCCCTCCACCACCACGCGGCCGCCGAAGAGCTCCAGCACCAGCTCGCCCTCGAGCTGCATCCGCCCCTCCCGGTAGTGGAGGCGCGGCAGGGTGGCGTTAAGCTCACCCTCCAGGGGAGGCCATTCCAGGGCCTGGCTCAGCGCCGCCAGGCTCAGCTTCTCCAGCCGTGCCCCACCCGCCGCCTCCAGCGGGCCGGAAGGCAGCCCCAGGAACCGCAGGCCGGAGAGCGCCAGGCGGCCGCCCAGCAGCTCCAGGGAGAAGGGGGAAACCTCCACTTCGCCGCCCCTTGCCTGGAGGTTCACCATCGCCGGGCCGAGGGCGACACGGTAGAGGTGCGCGCTGCGCCACGCCAGGCGGGAAGGCTTTGCCTCGCCCGCGGCGGCCCAGGAGAGGCTGCCCGAGAGGCCATCGAAGCCGAAGCGGCCCGCCTCGTCCTCCAGCTCCACCTGCCGCAGCTCCAGTTTCAGCGCACGCGGCTTCCCGCCCCCGAGGGAGAGCTCGCCCTCCGCACTCCCGGCCAGTTGCAGGGCGTCGGCGGGGGTGCCGATGAGCAGGGGCTGGAGCAGCCGTGCGTAGCTCTCCGCCAGCTTCTCGAAACGCCAGCCGAAGGTCGCCTCCTCCAGCACGCCGCCGCGCCAGTCGCCGCGACCGGAGAGGTGCAGCAGGCCGGGCCGGTCCACCTCCAGCCGGTGCAGGTGCAGGCGCTTGCCGTCCAGGCTCAACCAGCCTCCCAGCTTCACCTGCATGGGCCGGTCCAGTTCCAGGTAGAAGGGATCCAGGTAGAGCTGGCCCTCTTCCAGCTCCAGGTCGAAGTTTCCCTCCAGCCGGCGACCGCCGCCCACCTTGCCCCGCAGGGAGAAACGGAGGGACTCGCCCACGTGCAGCCCCTCGGCGTCGGAGAACTGCATCTTCCGGGCGCGCAGCAAGAAGTAGCCGTGCCAGGCGCCGTTCGCCTCCAGGCTGCCCTCCGCCTCCAGCCCCAGCCTGCCCGAGCCGCTCCATTGGGGCAGCCAGCGGGCCAACAACGGCGAGAGGGCCAGCTGCTGCAGCTTCACCTTCCCCTGCCAGCCCTCCTTGCCCCCCTCCAGGGTGCCCGACAGCCTCCCCGCTCCCAGCCGGAATCCCTCCAGCCGAAGCGCCAACCGCTCGGCCGATCCCTGCCACTCCAGCTTTCCCTCCCCCCGCTTCCAGGG
>JALWGP010000203.1 GCA_027038775.1 Sedimenticola sp.
CTTCCGTCCCGAGCTGCTCTTCGACTTCGACCCCGCCCACAACCCCGTGGCCTTCCCCTCGCCGCGCTCCTGGGAATTCGCCCACCGCAGCTTGCAGAAGTTTGGCGGCCAGCCCACCCTTCTGCTCGGCGCACTCCAGGCCTGCGTGGGCCCCGCCGCCGGCATCGAGCTCCACGCCTTCATCAACAGCCTGGACAAGATGCCCGACCTGGAGGCCATCGTCGCCGGTGAGGCGATGCCGGTGCCCGACGAGATCGACCTCCAGTACGCCGTGGCCGCCGCCCTCGTGGGCCGCGCCATCCGCGCGAAGGACGAAGAGGACGCCGACCGGGTGGTCGGCAACATCCTGGAGTACGCCAACCGCTTCCCGCAAAAGGAGATGGGCGTGATGCTGGTCTCCGACCTGCACCGCGCCATCGGCGACCGGCTCTTCACCGTGCCCCAGTTTGCCGACTGGGCGACGGCCATCGGGGAAGTGATGCTCTACCGTTGACCAAAAGAATGATCCGTCCCGTAGGAGGCCCGCCCCCGGGCCGAATTTCAAAAAAACATTCGCGGCGGGGGCGCCGCTCCTACCGGCCATGGGGAGCTTCCGGCAACCTCCGAACCACCGAAGCCTGAATCGCATGGATCAGAAAGAGATCGAAACCAAACTCGCCGCCGCCCGCACACGCCTGATCCTGGACAAGCCCTTCCTCGGCGCCCTGGTGATGCGCCTGCCCATGGTGGCCGCCGATCCCGAGTGGTGTCCCACCACCGGCACCGACGCCCGCCGTTTCTACTACAACCCCGAGTACATCGGCTCCCTCACCCTCGAGCAGACCCAGTTCATGCTCGCCCACGAGGCCCTCCACTGCGCCCTCTCCCACTTCGCCCGCCGCCAGCACCGCGACATCGGCCGCTGGAACCTCGCCTGCGACTACGCCATCAACCCCCTGCTGGTGGACGAGGGGCTCAAGCCGCCCTACGACACCATGATCCTCGACCAGTTCCGCGGCATGACCGCCGAGGAGATCTACCCCCTGCTGGAAGAGGACGACCAGTACGAAACCATCGACAAGCACCTCTACGACCAGGAGAGCAACACGCAGGGCAACCAGGGTGGCGAGCAGAACACCAGTTCCGGCAAGACAGACACGCCGCCCCCGCCCAGCGAAGAGAAACAGCAGACAACCCGTGCCTCGAGTGACGACGAACAGGGAGAGGGCAGCCGGCAGCAGACCGATCCCGACAACCAGGGGGAGCGGCAGGATTCCGGCGGCCAACAACAGGAGCAGCAGAAGCCACAGGAGCAGGGCGCGAAGCAGCCCCCTCCCCTCACCCCCGAGGAGCGCGACAACCTCGAGGTGCAATGGCAGCAGCGACTGGCCGGCGCCGCCCAGCAGGCAATCCAGGCCGGGAAGATGGACGGCGCCATGGCGCGCCTGGTCGACCACCTGCTGCAGCCGCGCCTGCCCTGGCGCAGCCTGCTGGCGCGCTACCTGACCGCCACCGCCCGCGACGACTACAGCTACATGCGCCAGTCGCGCCGCAGCCAGGGTGGCGCCATCCTGCCCGCGTTGCGCTCCAGCCAGGTGGAGGTGGTGGTGGCCGTGGACACCAGCGGTTCCATCGGCGACGGCGAGATCCGGGAGTTCCTCTCCGAGGTCACCGCCCTCAAGGGGCAGATGCGCGCCCGCGTCACCCTGCTCGCCTGCGACCACCGCCTGGCCGAGGGCGCGCCCTGGATCTTCGAGCCCTGGGAAGAGCTGCGCCTGGAAGCGCCCATCACCGGCGGCGGTGGCACCGACTTCCGTCCCGTGTTCCAATGGGTGGAACAACAGGGGCTGCGCCCGGAGGTGCTGGTCTATTTCACCGACCTGGAGGGCACCTTCCCGGAACTTGCGCCCCCCTACCCGGTCTTGTGGTTGGTGAAAGGCAAAGAAAAGCCCCCGTGGGGACAACGCATACAACTCAATTGATCCACATTCCCTTCATATATCGCCTGCTTGGCGTACTGCTCAGCCTGGTCCTGTCGTTTTCGCCACCCACGGCCTGGGCCGACGTCTACCGGAACCTGCCCGACTTCGGTTCGGCCTCCGGCAGCCTGCTCACTCCCCGCCAGGAGAAACAGCTCGGCAGGGCCTTCATGCGTTACGTGCGCGCCACGCAGAAGGTGATCGACGACCCGCTGCTGGACGACTACATCAACACCCTGGGCAACCGGCTGGTGGACAACAGCGAGGCGCGGGGTACGGGGTTCACCTTCTTCCTGGTGGAGGATCCCCAGGTCAACGCCTATGCCGGCCCCGGAGGCTATATCGGCGTCTACACCGGACTGGTGCTCACCACCCAGTCGGAGAACGAGCTGGCGGCAGTGCTCGCCCACGAGATCACCCACGTCATCCAGAAACACCTGTTGCGCGCCTGGCACCAGAGCGAGAACCTCACCCTGGTGCAGGGCGCCGCGCTGCTGGCCGCCATCCTGGTGGGCAGCCTGGCAGGTGGCGACGCCGGCATGGCCACCGCCATCGGCATCCAGGCGGCGGTGCAGCAGCAGCAGATCAACTTCACCCGGCAGAACGAGAAGGAGGCCGACCGCATCGGCATCGACATCATGGAGCAGGCCGGTTTCGATCCGCGCGCCATGCCCACCTTCTTCTCGCGTATGGGCCGCGCCAACCGCGCCTACGGCACCAAGCTCCCCGAGTTCCTGCGCACCCACCCGGTGACCAACTCGCGCATCGCCGATTCCCTGGGCCGCGCGGAAGCCTACCCCTACCGACAGAAAGAGGACAGCCTGCGTTACCTGCTCGCCCGCGCCGCCATCCGCGAGATGAACTTCCAGGATCCGCGGGACGCCATCCTGCACTTCCGCACGGCGCTGAAGGAGGGGCGTTACCGCAGCCGCACCGCCGCGCGCTACGGTCTGGCCCGCGCCCTCTACCGCGCGCAGCAGTACGACCGCGCCGCGAAGGAGATCGCCCCTCTCCTGCGGGAGCATCCCGAAACACTGGAGTTCATCGTCACCGCCTCCCTCATCGACGTGGAGCGGGGAAAGCGCAACGAGGCGCTGGCACGGCTGGAACAGGCCAGGGCACGCCTTCCCTTCAGCCTGCCCCTGCGGCTCACCCTTGCGGAGCTTTACCTGCGCACCGGCGAACCGCGCAAGGCCTACGACGACCTGCAGAAACTGACCGGCACCCACGGCGAGAACACCCGCACCTACCGCCTGCTGGCGCGCGCCGCGGCCGACCTGGGGCGCACCGCGGAGAGTCACCAGCACCTGGCGACCCACTACTACCTGATGGGCGGACTGGAGGCGGCGCGGCTGCAGCTGAAGATCGCACTGCGGCAACCGGAGCTGGACGACTATGAACGGGCCAGGATCGAGTCGCAGCTGGAAAAGGTGGAGAACGAGCTGGAACAGCTCAAGAAGGACAAGAAGAAAAAGTGATCCCGGTTCTCCCCGGAACGGCGCAGACCGCATCCATTACAGTGTGAACGCGTTCCCGCCTTTCTCTCCTTCCCCCCCGTTTTTTACTATGGCAAAAAAAAAGAATATGATAAAAAAAAAAAAA
>JALWGP010000204.1 GCA_027038775.1 Sedimenticola sp.
CGTGAGCCACAAGCACAACGACCGTGACATTGCCGTGACCCTGCTGCTGGACCTCTCCGAGTCCCTCAGCCAGACGGTGGGCTCGGGCGGCCAGACCATCCTGCAGCTGGAGCAGGAGGCGGTGTCCCTGCGCCCCGCGCCAAGTGAGCAGCTGGGAGACCGCCTCTCCATCGCCGGCTTCCACTCCAACACCCGCCACGAGGTGCGCTACTACCACATCAAGGGCTTCAATGAGCGCTTCAACCTGGATGTGAAGGCCCGCCTGGCCGCCATGGGCGCCGGCTGGTCCACCCGCATGGGCGCCGCCATGCGCCACGCCGGCCACTACCTGGCCCACCAGAAGGCCGACAAAAAGCTGCTGCTGGTGCTCACCGACGGTGAGCCTTCCGACGTGGATGTGCGTGACGAGCGCCATCTCATCGAGGACGCGCGCATGGCGGTGCGCGAGCTGGAATCGGAGGGGATCTACAGCTATTGCATCAACCTGGACCCCGGCGGCGACGCCTACGTAAAGGACATCTTTGGCAGCCACTACTCCATCATCGACAACATCGAGCTCCTGCCGGAGAAGCTGCCGAAGCTCTTCCTCGCACTGACCAAGTAGGGGACGGTGGTTTTCCGTGGCGCCGGTAACTGGTAGGCTTGGGCCTACCCGCATCAAGGAGGAGTTGGATGGGACCTTTCAGCCTGAAGAACCTGTTCCGGCGCGAAGGCCGGCGCGTGGAGATCATGCGCGACCGGCGCAGGAACCTGAGACACCGGCCCGACCCGGGCAGCAAGATCCTGGTGGTGGACGATTCGCGCACCGTGCGCCACTCGGTGAAGCGCATGCTGCAGCAGGGTGGCTTCCAGGTGCTGGAGGCGGCCGACGGCGCGCAGGGGGTGGAGCTGGCGAAGCGGGAACGGCCACGGCTGATCCTCATGGACATCGTGATGCCCGAGGTGAACGGCTTCCAGGCCACACGCCGCATTCGCCGCACCGAGGAGACCGCCTCCATTCCCATTGTCATCATGAGCGGCGACCGCGAGGCCACGCACCGCTTCTGGGGCACGCGCATCGGCGCCAACGATTTCATGGGCAAACCCTTCCAGCGTTTCGACCTTTACCGCAGGGTGGAGAAAATTCTCTACGACAACGAGATCTCGCCGCCCGGAACCTGACACGCCGATGGTCCGGGATCCGGGGTGGACGCCGCTGGCGCGGCAGGCTCCGGAGGCCCGGGGTTCGGGAATTCTTCCCGCGGATCCGGCATAATAAAAGCTTTTTTCGGACCGGCCTCTGCCGGATGGATGAACCATGAAACCACTCGTCGGCGTCATCATGGGATCGAGCTCCGACTGGGAGACCATGCGGCATGCGGCCGAGGCCTTGGCGGAACTTGGCATCCCTTTCGAAAAGGAGGTGGTCTCGGCCCACCGCACTCCCGACAAGCTGTTCCGGTATGCCAGCGAGGCCCGCTCGCGGGGCATCGAGGTGATCATCGCCGGCGCCGGCGGCGCCGCCCACCTGCCGGGCATGGTGGCGGCCAAGACCTCGCTGCCGGTGCTGGGGGTGCCGGTACAGTCCAAGGCGCTCAACGGCATGGATTCGCTGCTCTCCATCGTGCAGATGCCCGCGGGCATTCCCGTGGGCACCCTGGCCATCGGCCGCGCCGGCGCCGTGAACGCGGCGCTGCTGGCCGCCGCCATCCTCGGCAACGGCCACCCGAAGATCCTTGAAGCCCTCGAGGCGTGGCGCCGGCGGCAGACGGAGAACGTACTGGCCAACCCGGATCCGGCGCGAGGCTCATGAAGGTAGGCATTCTCGGAGGTGGCCAGCTGGCGCGCATGCTGACGCTGGCCGGATATCCGCTGGGCCTGGACTTCGTCGTGCTCGAGCCGGCAACGGACGCCTGCGCCGCGCCGCTCGCCACCGCCATCCACGCGGACTACGGTAACGGGGCGGCGCTGGAACGGCTGTCGAAATCGGTGGACCTGGTCACCTACGAGTTCGAGAACGTGCCCGCCGAGGCGGTGGCCCGGCTCGAGCGGGAGTCCCGTGTCTATCCGCCGCCCGCCGCGCTGGCGACGGCCAGGGACCGGTTGCCGGAGAAGCGCCTGTTCCGGGAGCTGGAGATCGAGACGGCGCCTTTCGCGGCGGTGGACGACGAAACCGGCCTGGCCTCGGCGGTGGCCGAGGTGGGGCTGCCGGCCATCCTCAAGACCCGCACCCTGGGGTACGACGGCAAGGGACAGGTGGTGCTGCGGCCGGGCGACGATCCCCTCGCGGCCTGGGACCGACTGGGACGGGTGCCCGCCATCCTGGAAGGGTTCGTCGCCTTTCAGCGGGAGGTCTCCCTGGTCTGCGTGCGGGGGCGGGATGGCGCCGTCGCCTTCTATCCCCTGTCGGAGAACGTCCACCGCGAGGGGATCCTGCGGCTCTCCCGCAGCCTGGCGGACGATCCCCTGCAGCCGCAGGCCGAGGAGTATGCGCGGCGCATCCTGGAGCGGCTCGAGTACGTCGGCGTGCTCGCCATCGAATTTTTCCAGGTGGGTGACCGGCTGCTCGCCAACGAGATGGCGCCCCGGGTGCACAATTCGGGCCACTGGACCATCGAGGGCGCGGTCACCAGCCAGTTCGAAAACCACCTGCGGGCCATTACCGGACTGCCGCTGGGGGACACGGCCGCCACCGGCCACGCGGCCATGGTCAATCTCATCGGCGAACTCCCGGAGATTTCCGCCGTGCTGGCCGTTGCCGGCGCGCACCTGCACCTCTACGGCAAGGCGCCCAGGCCCGGGCGCAAGATCGGCCACGTGACCCTGGTGGAGCGCGATCCCGGCGTGCTCGGTGAGAAGCTGGCGGAGCTCACGCGGCTGGTTCCCGGCGCGAGCGGAGGCGTCGCTTCATGATCGCCTACCTCGCTGCGCTGGCCGGTGGCCTGGCGCTGCTCGCCTGGAGCGCGGACCGTTTCGTGGAGGGGGCGGCGGGCCTGGCGCGCGCCATGGGGGTTTCCAGCCTGATCATCGGTCTCACCATCGTCGCTTTCGGCACCTCGGCGCCCGAGATGTTGGTCTCCGCCGTCGCCGCCTGGCAGGGCAACAGTGGCATCGCCATCGGCAATGCCATCGGTTCCAACATCGCCAACATGGCGCTGGTACTCGGGGTGACCGCCCTCATCGCGCCACTGAGCGTTCATTCCAGCACCCTCAACCGCGAGTTTCCGCTCATGCTCGCGGTGATGGTGGCGGTGATGGCGCTGCTCTGGAACGGCACCCTGGGGCGGGTGGACGGTGTGATCCTGCTCGCCGGTATGAGCGGCCTGGTGCTCTGGACCATCCACCTGGCTCGCACCTCGGCGGCGGACGATCCGTTGGCCGCCGAATACAGCGAGGAGATCCCCAAGGCCATGCCCAAGGGGCGGGCCTGGCTGCTGTTGGTCTCGGGCCTGCTGCTGTTGCTGCTCAGTTCCAAGGTGCTGGTGTGGGGTGCCGTGGGCGTGGCTCACACCTTCGGCGTCAGCGACCTGGTGATCGGCCTCACCGTCATCGCCGTGGGTACCTCCCTGCCGGAGCTGGCGGCCTCCATCATGGCGGCCCGCAAGGGCGAGCACGACATCGCCGTGGGCAACGTGGTGGGTTCCAACCTGTTCAACATCCTGGCGGTGCTGGGCATTGCCGGTGCCATCGGGCCCGGTCCCGTGGAGCGCCTGGTACTGGTGCGGGACTTTCCGTTGATGCTGGGGCTTTCGGTGGTGCTGTACCTGATGGCGCGTGGTTTCAACCGGGGAGGCGAGGGAACCATCCAGCGCTGGGCCGGCCTGGTTCTGGTGACCACCTTCCTGGCCTACCAGCTGGGCCTCTTTTATGCCATGGTCACCGCGGTTTGAAAGGGTGGGGCCGGCCCGGGAACGAGACTTCAGGCACGAGGATCCGTCATGAGAAAAGTGGAACATGCCCTGGAACGCTTCATGTTCAACAGCCGCTGGCTGCTGGTACCCATCTACGTGGGCCTGGTGCTCACCATCGGCTTGCTGCTGGTGAAGTTCTACAAGGAGTTCGCCCACCTGGTGCCCGAGGTGCTCTACGGCGAGGGCGGCACCGCCACCGTGGTGGGCGTGCTCTCGCTCATCGACGTGGCGCTGGTGGCCAACCTGCTGCTGATCATCATCTTCGCCGGCTACGAGAACTTCGTCTCGCGCATTGACGTCACCGAGGACCACGAGAAGCCCTCGTGGATGGGTACAGTGGACTTCAGCGACCTCAAGATCAAACTCATCGGTTCCATCGTGGCCATCTCCGGTATCGAGCTGCTGCGGCTCTTCGTCAGGGTGGGCGAGGTGAACCAGGATGAACTGATGTGGAAGGTGATCATCCATGTCACCCTGGTGGTATCTGGTGTACTCTTTGCCACCATGGACCGCATCGGCGGCAAACATCATCACTGAGTGACGGGTCTAGTTCCATGTTTCGCAAGATTCTCATCGCCAACCGGGGGGAAATCGCAGTGCGCATCATCCGCGCCTGCGCAGAAATGGGCATCCGCTCGGTGGCCATCTACACCGAGGCGGACCGCTACAGCCTGCACGTGAAGAAGGCCAACGAGGCCTATTCCATTGGCGAGGATCCGGTGGCCGGCTATCTCAACATCCACCGCATCGTGAATCTTGCCCTCCAGGCCGGTTGCGACGCCGTCCATCCTGGCTACGGTTTTCTTTCAGAGAATGCCGAATTTGCCGCCGCCTGCGAGCGGCGCGGCCTCACCTTCATCGGCCCCAGCGCCGAGGTGATCCGCCGCATGGGGGACAAGACCGAGGCGCGCAAGGCGATGATCCGTGCCGGGGTGCCCGTGACGCCCGGTACCGAGGAAAACCTGCAGAGCCTCGAGGAGGCGCTGGAGATCGCGGAGGAGATCGGTTACCCGGTAATGCTCAAGGCCACCTCGGGCGGGGGCGGCCGGGGCATCCGGCGCTGCGATTCACCCGAGGACTTGAAGAAGAACTACGAACGGGTGATCTCCGAGGCTACCGCCGCCTTCGGTCGTGCCGAAGTTTTCCTGGAAAAGGCCATCGTCAATCCGCGCCATATCGAGGTGCAGGTGCTGGCCGACAGCCACGGCAACTGCATTCACCTCTACGAGCGCGACTGTTCCATCCAGCGGCGAAACCAGAAGCTCATCGAGATCGCCCCCTCGCCCCAGCTCGACGAGGGGCAGCGACAGTACCTGGGCGGGCTCTCGGTGATCGCCGCCAAGGCGGTGAATTACACCAGTGCGGGTACCGTGGAGTTCCTCATGGACGAAAACGGCCGTTTCTATTTCATGGAGATGAACACGCGGGTGCAGGTGGAGCACACCATCACCGAGACCATCACCGGAGTGGACATCGTGGAAGAGCAGATCCGGGTGGCCGCCGGCCTCAAGCTGCGTTTCCGACAGCACGAGATCAACCGGCGCGGATTCGCCATCCAGTTCCGGGTCAATGCGGAGGATCCGCAGAACAACTTCCTGCCCAGCTTCGGCCGCATCACCCGCTACTATGCGCCGGGCGGGCCCGGCGTGCGCACCGACACGGCCATCTACACCGGCTACCAGATCCCGCCCTATTTCGATTCCATGATCGCCAAGGTGATCGTCTGGGCACTTACCTGGGAGGACGCCATCAACCGGGGTGAGCGGGCATTGCGCGACATGGAGGTGCACGGCATCCGCACCACCAAGCCTTACTACGAGAACATTCTTCGCCACCCGAAGTTCCGGGAGGCGGACTTCACCACCGCCTTCGTGGAGGAGCACCCGGAGCTGACGGAGTACACTCAGAAGCAGTGCAAGACCGACATCGCCGCCGCCATCGCCGTGGCCGTGGCGGCGCATGCGGGATTGTGATCCGCCCGAATTCCATCTGACAGGTATTCAACATGTCAAAGATCCAGATCACCGACGTCATCCTGCGCGACGCGCACCAGTCGCTCATCGCCACCCGCATGCGTACCGAGGACATGCTGCCGGTTTGCGACAAGCTGGACCAGGCCGGCTACTGGTCGCTGGAGTGCTGGGGTGGCGCCACCTACGACGCCTGCATCCGGTTCTTGAAGGAGGACCCCTGGGAACGGCTGCGCAAACTGCGGGAGGCCCTGCCCAACACCCGCACGCAGATGCTGCTGCGCGGGCAGAACCTGCTCGGCTACCGTCACTACGCGGACGACGTGGTGCGCGCCTTCGTGCTGAAGGCGGCGGAGAACGGTATGGACGTCTTCCGCATCTTCGACGCGCTCAACGACATCCGCAATATGCGTACCGCCATCGAGGCGACCAAGGAGGCGGGCAAGCATGCCCAAGGCACCATCTGCTATACCGTGAGCCCGGTGCACACCATCGAGGGCTTCGTGGAACTGGCACGGGGGCTGGCTGACATGGGCTGCGACAGCCTCTGCATCAAGGACATGGCCGGCCTGCTCACGCCTTACGCCACCGAGGCGCTGGTGAAGGCAATCAAGGCCGAGGTGGAGCTTCCGTTGCAGCTCCATTCCCACGCCACCGCGGGCCTGGCAGCCATGTGCCACCTGAAGGCCATCGAGGCGGGCGCCGACCGTGTGGATACCGCCATCTCTTCCTGGTCCGGTGGCACCAGCCATCCGCCCACTGAGTCCCTGGTGGCGGGTCTTCGTGGCACCGAGTACGACACCGGCATGGACCTGGAGCTGCTCCAGGAGATCGGCATGTATTTCTACGAGGTGCGCAAGAAGTACCACCAGTTCGAGAGCGAGTTCACGGGAGTCGACACCCGGGTGCAGGTGAACCAGATCCCTGGCGGCATGATCTCCAACCTGGCCAACCAGCTGAAGGAGCAGAACGCCCTCGACCGCATGCAGGAGGTGATGGCGGAGATCCCCCGCGTGCGTGAGGATCTGGGCTACCCGCCGCTGGTGACGCCCACCTCGCAGATCGTGGGCACCCAGGCGGTGATCAACGTGCTCACCGGTGAGCGCTACTCCACCATCACCAACGAGGTGAAGATCTACCTCCAGGGCGGTTACGGCCGGGCGCCGGGTCCGGTGAACGAGGAGTTGCGGCGCAAGGCGGTGGGCGACCAGGAGATCATCGAGGGGCGTCCTGCCGACCTGCTGCCGCCGGAGCTGGACCAGCTGCGCGAGGAGATCGGCGAGCTGGCCGATTCCGACGAGGACGTGCTCACTTACGCCATGTTCCCGGAGATCGGGCGCCAGTTCCTGGAACAGCGCAGGGCAGGCACCCTGCAGCCGGAGCCGCTGGAGCCGCCGCCCGGCAACGGTCCGCAGGAGGCGGCGCCCACCGAGTTCAATATCGTCCTCCACGGCGAGAGCTACCATATCAAGATCACCGGGGCCGGCCACAAGGGACAGCCGGAGCGCCACTTCTATCTCACCGTGGACGGGGTGCCCGAGGAGGTGCTGGTGGAGACCCTGGACGAGGTGGTGCTCACCGGTGGTGCCGAGGGCGCCGTGGGCAAGGCCATTGCCGGGCGCAGGCCCAAGCCCACGGAGGAGGGGCATGTCACCACCTCCATGCCGGGCAGTATCGTCGAGGTGCTGGTGCAGGAGGGGGACCAGATCGAGGCGGGCCAGCCGGTGCTGGTCACCGAGGCGATGAAGATGGAGACCGAGGTGCAGGCGCCCATTTCCGGTACCGTCACCGCCGTCTATGTGCAGAAGGGGGACGCGGTGAACCCCGACGAGGTGCTGGTTGAGATCAAGCCCTGACAGGCCGCGCATCGGCATCGCCCTGGGCAGCGGTTCCTCCCGGGGCTGGGCACACATCGGCATCCTCCAGGCCCTGGAAGAGATGGGCGTGCGGCCCGACGTGGTCGCCGGATGTTCCATCGGCGCCATCGTCGCCGCCGCCTACGCCGCCGGCAATCTCGAATCCCTGGAGGAATGGGTCCGTTCCCTGCGCAAGCGGGACGTGGCGGGCTTCTTCGACATTGGCTGGCGCCTCAACGGTCTCGTCGACTCGCAGCGGCTGCGCAGCTTCCTGCGTGAACACGTGGCCGCCGAGGAGGCTGAAATCGAGTCGCTCTCCCGCACTTACGGCAGCGTGGCCACTGACCTGGTGAACGGCAGGGAAGTGTGGTTCACCGAGGGGAGCGTGCTCGATTCCATCATGGCCTCCATCGCCCTGCCGGGACTCTTCGTGCCCGTTCGGCAGGGGCAGCGGTGGCTGGTGGACGGTGGCCTGGTGAACCCCGTGCCCATTTCCCTCTGTCATGCGCTGGGGGCCGACCTGGTGATCGCCGTGAACCTCAACGGGGACATTCTCGGACGTCACTTCGGTCGGGCCCGCAACGGTTCCGCCAGCGAGGGCGGAGCGCTGGAATCACTGCTGGAGACGCTCAGGAACTACTCCTCCACGCTGCTGCCCGAATCGGTTCGCAACCGGGAGAGCCCGCCGGGCCTGTTCGACATCATCGCCAGTTCCATCAATATCACCCAGGACCGAATCACCCGCAGCCGCATGGCCGGCGATCCGCCGGATGTGCTGCTCACGCCGAGACTGGCGCACATTGGCCTGCTGGAATTCCATCGGGCGGAGGAAGCCATTGACGAGGGACGGTGGTGCGTGGAGCGGCTCCGGCCGACGATTGAATTTGTGCTGGATCAGGAGTAACCTCGGCGACGTTCCCGCAAATAACAACACTGCGGCCTGCGACGGCCGGGCAAAAAGGGGACAGCTACACGCCCGAGGGAGAGTACTTGACCCAGCTGGACAAAACCCTTTCCGCACGCGAGGACGAAGCGCTGCACACGGTCGTGGATCGTGTACGCCAGGAGCAGCTGCGCCTGCTGGTGCGCCATCTGCACCTGGTCCTTCCGGGCAGCCTGGCCATCGCCCTGCTCCTGGCCTGGGGGTTTGGCACCCAGGCGGGGACCGTGCGTGCGGTGGCCTGGTTCCTCGCCATCGTGGTGCTGGTGGGGGTGCGCCTGCTGGTGGTCAAGCGGGTCATGCGGAGGGCGGAGGAGAGCGGCGACTACCGTCGGCTCAGACAGGTGCTGCTTCTCGGGGCGCTGGTGTCGGGCTGTATCTGGGGCCTGGGCGGGGTGCTCTTCTTCGATCCCCGTGACGCCTACGGGTTTGCGCTGCTGGTGATCGTGCTGGGTGGCGTGGTGGCCGGGTCGCTGGGCCCGCACTCCTACTATTTTCCCAACTACGCCGCCTTTGCCGTGCCCACCATGACGCCGTTGATCGCAACGGTCTTCCTGCAGGGAAGCAGTTTCTACAGCCTGGTGGGGGTCGCCATGATCTTCTTCCTGCTGCTCAACCTCTACTATTCCAAGCAGTACGAGGGCATGGTACTCCGTTCCATCCAGCTGCAGTTCTCCAACGAGGATCTGCTGCAGGAACTGAAGCGTACCAACCGCCAACTGCATCGCTACTCCTTCACCGATTCGCTCACCGGCGTGGGCAACCGGCGCCAGTTCGACCTCGATTACGACGCAGCCTGTGGCCGTGCCCGTGCCGGGCAGACACCGCTCTCCCTCCTGCTGCTGGACGTGGACTACTTCAAGGACTACAACGACCGGTACGGCCACGCAGCGGGGGACGAGGTGCTGCAGGGAATCGCCGCCATCCTCCTGGAGGTCTGCCAGGGGTTGGACCACTGCGGGCAGCCGGCCCGTATCGGCGGCGAGGAGTTCGCCGTTCTCCAGCACGGGAACCACGAGGAGGCCGAGCGCATTGGCGAGCTGCTCAGGCGCGAGATCGAGACCCGCCTCGCCCGGCAGGGGCGCAGGGTCACGGCCAGCATCGGCGTGGCCACCTGGCGGCCCGGGGAGACGATGGGGCCCGAGATGCTGTTCCAGGCGGCCGACGAGAACCTCTACCGCGCCAAGGCGGCGGGGCGCAACCGCGTCATGGCCGGTTGATTCCCGGGAGCGGAATCCGTGGCCAATTCGCTCCGGATGCGTCATAATCCGGCATCACGACACGCGATCGACGACCTGTTATGGCGGTCGTATCGGTCCCCTCGCAACACCTAGCTGTGAACCCGGTCAGGCCCGGAAGGGAGCAGCCGCAGCAGTGAACGTGTGTGCCGGGGTGTGGCTGGTACGGTCGCCACCATTTTCCTTTTTTCGTTCCGCCCGATAGATGTCCTACCAGGTACTGGCTCGCAAGTGGCGCCCCCGCGATTTCTCCGAGATGGTGGGACAGGAACACGTGGTGCGCGCCCTGAGCAACGCCCTGGACAACGACCGGCTGCACCACGCCTACCTCTTCACCGGCACCCGTGGCGTGGGCAAGACCACCCTGGCGCGCATCCTGGCCAAGTCGCTCAACTGCGAGAAGGGGGTGAGCTCCACCCCCTGTGGCGAGTGCAGCATCTGCCGGGAGGTGGACGAGGGGCGCTTCGCCGACCTGCTGGAGGTGGACGCCGCCTCCCGCACCAAGGTGGACCAGACCCGCGAGCTGCTCGAGAACGTGCCCTTTGCGCCCATCCGCGGACGCTACAAGGTCTACCTCATCGACGAGGTGCACATGTTTTCCGACTCCAGCTTCAACGCCCTGCTCAAGACGCTGGAGGAGCCGCCGCCCCACGTGAAGTTCCTGCTGGCCACCACCGACCCGCAGAAGGTGCCGGTGACCGTGCTCTCCCGCTGCCTGCAGCTCAATCTGAAGCGGTTGCCGCTGGAGCAGATCCGCAGCCAGTTCGAACACATCCTCCGGGCCGAGGGCATCGAGTGGGAGGCGCCGGCCCTGGCCCTGCTGGCGCGCGCTGCCGACGGCAGCATGCGGGACGGCCTGAGCCTGCTGGACCAGGCGATCAGCTTCGGCGGCGGCCGGGTTCGGGAGGCGGACGTGAAGTCCATGCTGGGCATCCTGGCGCAGGATCGCCTGCCGGAACTGATGCGGCGCGTGGCGGAGGGGGATGCCGCCGGTGTGCTGGCCCACGTGGCGGCCATGGCGGAGGAGACGCCCGACTTCACCGCGCTGCTGAAGGAGCTGGTGGCGCTGCTGCACCGCGTGGCGCTGCTGCAGGCGGCCCCCGGCGCCGGGGACGAGAGCTGGGGCGACCTGGAAGGGCTGCGCGCACTGGCCGGGCGCTTCCATCCCGAGGAGGTCCAGCTCTTCTACGAGATCGCCCTGCGCGGCCAGCGTGACCTGCCCCTGGCGCCCGATCCTCGCAGCGGCTTCGAGATGGTACTGCTGCGGATGCTCGCCTTCCGGCCGGAGCCGTCTCCTCCGGCCGGACGGCGAGCACCCGCAGCAGTACCATCTCGAAGCCG
>JALWGP010000205.1 GCA_027038775.1 Sedimenticola sp.
CTGTTCCAGGGCGGCGGCCGACTGGTCCACGCAGAACGCCTCGGCGGCGCCGCCCGCCACCGCGCTCACGCCCCAGGCGCCGGCATAGCTGAAGAGGTCCAGCACCCGCTTCCCTTCCACCCAGGGCAGCAGGCGGGCGCGGTTGGCCGCCTGGTCGTAGAACCAGCCGGTCTTCTGCCCCGTGTGCAGGGAGGTGACGAAGCGGCAGCCGTTCTCCTCCAACTCCACCTCCTCGGGCACGCTGCCGGCGGCCACCTCCACGTAGCGCTCCAGCCCCTCCAGCTCGCGCACCGGCGCATCGTTACGCAGCAGGATGCCGGCGGGACGCAGCACCTTCTCCAGCGCCGCCACGATCTCCTCGCGGCGCGCCTCCATGCCCGCCGTGGTGATCTGCACCGAGAGCAGGTCGCCGTAGCGGTCCACCACCAGGCCGGGCACGCCATCGGACTCGGCGAAGAGCAGCCGGTAGAAGGGCTTTTCGTACCTGCGCTGCCGCAGCCCCAGGGCCACCTTGAGGCGGTGTACCAGCAGGGAGCGGTCGAGGGGGTGCTCCCGCAGGCGGCTTACCACGCGGGCGCAGAGGAGACTGCCGGGGTTGACGTAGGCCCAGGCGAGCCACTTGCCGCGGTGGTCCAGCACCGCCACCTGTTCCCCGGGGCGAAAGGATTTCAGGGGAGAGCGGGCACCGTCCACCTCGTTGCTGTAGATCCAGAGATGACCGGCGCGCAGGCGGCGTTCATGCCCCCTGGCGAGGAAGAGCGCGGGAATTTCCATGGGGCGCTATTGTGCCTTGAGCACCGCGCAATTTCACCACGCTTTTCGGGGTGGGGCGGGAACAGGGCCGGCGTATAGTGGAATGCCATCCTCCACCAACGGTGCCATGCCCATGCCCCCGGGCATGGGCACCAACCGCTCGCCGATCTCTGCCATGACCGATCGCCCCGAAAACCGAAACCGCCTCGCCGACGCCACCAGCCCCTACCTCCTCCAGCACGCGCACAACCCGGTCCACTGGTGGCCCTGGTGCGAAGAGGCGCTGGAGACCGCCCGGCGGGAGAACCGGCCGATCCTCCTTTCCATTGGCTATTCCGCCTGTCACTGGTGCCACGTCATGGCCCACGAATCCTTCGAGGATGAAGCCACCGCGGCGATGATGAACGAGCACTTCGTCAACATCAAGGTGGACCGCGAGGAGCGTCCCGACCTGGACTGTATCTACCAGAACGCCCACTACCTCCTCACCCGCCGCCCCGGCGGCTGGCCCCTCACCATCTTTCTCACCCCCGGCCAGGTGCCCTTCTACTCCGGCACCTACTTTCCACCCGAGCCGCGCCACGGCCTGCCGGGGTTCCGCGAGCTGCTGGTAAGCGTGGCCCGCGCCTACCGCGAGCAGCCACAGGCGATCGCCGAGCAGAGCCGCTCCCTCAGGGCGGCACTGGAGCAGCTCAACGGGGGCAGCGCATCCTCCGCCGCCCTCCTCTCCACGGCACCCCTGCAAAAGGCCGTGGAGGCGCTCGGAAGGGAGTTCGACCCCCGCTACGGCGGCTTCGGCCAAGCGCCGAAGTTTCCCCACCCCGACAACCTGGCGCTGCTGCTGCGCGGCGGGAAGGAGGCGCGCCGCCAGGCGCTCTTCACCCTGGAGAAGATGGCCCTGGGGGGCATCCACGACCAGCTCGGCGGCGGATTCTGCCGCTACTCGGTGGACGAGCACTGGATGATCCCCCACTTCGAGAAGATGCTCTGCGACAACGGCCTGCTGCTGGCCCTCTACGCCGACGCCTGGAAGCTCACCGGCGATCCGCTGTTCCGCCGCACCTGCGAGGCGACGGCCGGCTGGGCGATGCGGGAGATGCAGACCCCCGAAGGCGGCTACCGCTCCAGCCTGGACGCCGACAGCGAGGGCGAGGAGGGGAGGTTCTACCTGTGGGAACGCGACGAGGTGCGCGCCCTGCTCACGGCGGAGGAGTACGCCGCCTTCGCCCCGCGCCACGGCCTGGACCGCGCCCCCAACTTCGAGGGGCGCTGGCACCTGCACGTCTTCACCGAGATCGACGAGATCGGCCGGGAGCTGGGCCTGGAGCCGGAGGAGGTGGAGCGCCGCATCGAGCGCGCCCGAAGGAAGCTCTTCCTCGCCCGGGAGAAACGGGTGCATCCCGGCCTCGATGACAAGATCCTCACCGGCTGGAACGCCCTCATGATCCACGGCATGGCCCATGCCGGGCGGCTGCTGGAGCGGCCCGAGTGGATCGAGTCGGCAGAGCGCGCGCTGGAGTTCCTGCGCGGCAGCCTGTGGAAGGAGGGCCGGCTGCTGGCCTCCCACCGGGCGGGGGTCTCCCACCTCGACGCCTACCTGGACGACCATGCCTGGCTGATCCGCGCCCTGCTGGAGCGGCTCCAGTGCCGCTGGGATAACGGCCACCTGGCGTGGGCGGTGGCGCTGGCCGACCGGATGCTGGACCACTTCGAGGACCGCGGGAACGGCGGTTTCCACTTCACCGCCGACGACCACGAGGCGCTGCTGCACCGACCCAAGCGTTTCACCGACGACGCCACCCCCTCGGGCAACGGCATCGCCGCCCAGGTGCTCCTGGAACTGGCCCGCCTTACGGGCGAATCCCGCTACCGGGAGGCCGCGGAGCGCACGCTGAAGGCGGCCTGGCGGGGCATCCTCCACGCCCCCCAGGCCCATTCCAGCCTGCTGCTGGGGCTGGAATCGCTGTTGGAGCCCGGTGAACAGGTGATCCTGCGCGGCCCGACGGAGACGCTGCCCGTATGGCAGCAGACGGCACTGGAGCGGTTCCGGCTGCGCCGCACCCTCTACGCCATCCCGAGCGGAGTGGCCGACCTGCCGCCCCCTCTGGCCGCGCATCGACCCAAGGAGGGCGTTGCCGCCTGGGTCTGCAAGGGCACGGAATGCCTGCCGTCGGTGGAGACGCTGGCCGCCTTCGAGTCGACCCTGTCAGCCTGAACGGACCAGCTCGTCCAGCCGTGCCTTGACCGCCTCCCAGCGCGCCCCCCGGTTTCCGCCCTCGGCCATCAGCTCCATCAGCCGGTAAGCCAGCTTCCGCCCTTCCCCGTCCAGGTCGCGCAGCTTGGTGAGCTTGAAGAGACAACCCGCCTGCTCCCGCTCCAGGGTGTTGACCAGAGCGTAGAGCACCAGGGCGGCAGCGGAGTGGGGCGCCGCCTCCACCTTCATCAGCACTTCATCAAGTACAAAAGTTGACATCTCGTTTCCGGATGGCCATGCTCGGGAGCAAACCTGCCACCTCACCGACAAAGAGCAGGAGAGTATAAGGAATCCCTGGAACAGGGGATTCCACAGCAACTGAAGGGGAATGGAAATGTACGTGCAACGATCGACCCTGGCCATTCTGGGCCTTGCCCTGTTCAACCTCAACGCGACGGCGGCGCCGGTCACCACCGGGCCCGAAGAGATGCGGGCCACGGAAGCAGCCGCAGCGCCCGTGACGGCGGCGCCGGAGGCCACGGCCCCCGCCCAGCCATCTGAAACAACCGCCAGCGCCCCGGACGCGGCCACCCCGGCTCCCGCTCCCGATC
>JALWGP010000206.1 GCA_027038775.1 Sedimenticola sp.
TTGCCGGGCGCATGCCCGGCCACGTACTCGTAGGCGCCGCTGCCCATGCCGATGAAGTAGTCGCGCCGGATGCCCCAGCGCCGGTACCGCTCCCGCAGGAAGGCGCCAACGAAGAGGGCCAGCTCGCCCAGCCGCTGCAGCAGCTGGCAGCGTGCCCGGTCGGAAGGGGCCGCCAGGGCGTCCCCGTAGAGCAGCGCCAGCGGCCGCACGCCGTAGCGCCCGTCGAAGTAGTCGAACAGGTGCTCGCTGCGACTGAAACGCCCGAGCATGTCGCACAGGTACCAGACGGTGTCCTCCTGGGGTGGCGGCTCCAGGCCAAGGTGCTCGATCTCACGGTGCAGCCGCCGCTGGAAGAATTCCAGGAGTGAATGGGCGGGACGAATCCGATCCATGCTCATGCACGCACCTCACATGCAACCCTTCTTTCACTGGTTTCGGCCGGTTTCCGGAAACCTTTGATCCCTCCCGCCGCCGATTCGTTCACTCCCCGGCGACACCCGCGGACCGGCCGCCCAGCCGCCGGATCGACTTCCGCGCCAGGTGCATGGCCAGCAGGCCGGGCGGCATGCGGATCCAGTGGGAACGGAGATAGAGCAGCCACCGCTGGAATGCGGCGTCCCCCGCTTCCGGGGCCCGGGGACGCAGCGTCTCCCGGACGAGGTACCGCATGACGCGGCCGGTCACCGGCCCGGGCAGTTCGTAACCGGCCGGATCCAGCACCTCCGGCGAGAAAGGGGTGTCGAACAGCCGGTGCGCCGCCTGCACCACGTACCACAGGGGCCGGGAAAGCCCCAGCTCGCGGGCACGCCGCGGCAGCTCCCGCGGAAAACGGGCATCCCCGGCGGAAAAATGGATGTAGAGCTGGTGGATATCGAAGAGGTCGCGCAGCCCGCCGCGCAGTTCATCGCTCACCACCAGGTGCGCAGCGCTGTGCAGCAGCATGTCGGCGGGTGCCAGCACCGACAGGTTCGCCTCCAGCGGACGTGCCGCCTCCCAGAGTTTCTCGATCGGCACCTGGTAGCGCCCGGTGCGGGGCAGCAGGTTGTGGTGGATGTCCACCTCCACGCCACGCAGGAGATGCACCAGCGGAGGAATCTCGTGCATCCACTCCCGGTAGTAGCGCTGGTCGTAGTCGTCCTCGATCTCGCTCTTCCAGCCCGCGTCGAGCAGCGCCCGTTCCACCCGGGGGAGATCCTGGCGCCGCACCAGCAGGTCGAGGTCGGACAACGAACGCCCGCGGGCCGGCGGCAGGCCCTCCGCCATGTATGCGGCGCCCTTGAGCAGCAGCAGGGGCACTCCGAGGTGACGCAGCACCTTCCGCACCTCCATCAGTTCACGGCGGATCCGAAGCTGGAAATGGTCCACCCAGGCCTGGGCGCCGCGGATGTTGTCCCGCGCCCGCTCCGGCAGCTCCTGCCAAATTCCCTGGTCCCGGGCGAGGGGCTCAAGCCTGGCCAGCAACCGGTGGGTACGCGCCAGCCGGAGCAGCCGGTCCCACTCTTCCTCCGACAGGCCGGCCATCTCGCCCGGTGCCTTCAGTACGTGCAACAGCAGGTCCCCTTCCATCACGACACCAGTTGATCCAGCGTCTTCACCGCGGCCTCCAGGTCCCCGTACTGCAGGTCATGGCTGCGGCACGCCTTCACCAGGTTGGTGAGGGCGCGATAGGCCGTCTCTCCCAGCAGATGGTAGTTGAAGGCGTTGTTGGAGAGGCGCACGAAGGCCTGGCTTCCCGGTACCGGGCGCAGCCGGCAACCGACATCGGGCCGGTAGCGGGGAAAGACGATCCAGGCAGGCATGGCCCCTTCCTGTTGCCGCGCCAGGCTCTCGGCAGTCGGAGCCACGTGGACCACGTCTCCCTTTCGGGTCTTCGGAAACCGGGGCCCGGTCACCGCCTCCGGCGCGAAGGTGCGGATCACGTCGATGGACTCGTTCTTCAGCGGGATGACGCGCGGCATGGGCAACAGCTCGCCGCTTTCGGGACGAAGGAGACCGAACTCGTCGGAAAAGAGCCGCCAGCCCCGGTGCATGAGCGCCGCGCACAGGGTACTCTTGCCCGAGCCGGGCATGGCCGGCAGGATCAGCGCACGACCGTTCTTCTCCAGCACCGCGGAATGGAGCATGCAGTAACGGTGGGCGCGCGTGGCAATGGAGTAGTTCAGCCCCCATTCGAACAGGGGAAAGGCGTGATCCTCGGGAAAGGGCTCGAAGGGAGCCTCTCCGTCCAGCAGGAAGAGGGCCTGGGGACGCCACCGGCCGCGCAGGCCGCCAGGGCGGTTCACCTGCACGTGAAAGTCGTGGATGCCCGCCGGGATCTCGGCTTCGAGGGGAGCATACAACCTTTGCAGGGTATCAAGCAGAGCGGGAAGCCGCGTGACCAGGCGCACGCGAAACGGCCCCAGCCGCAGGGCGATGCCCCCGCCACCGGCCGCTTCGCGCAGCCGGGAAGCCGACATCTCCCCCAACTTCACCGGTCGACCGGCTCCACCAGGGAGAGCGCCTCCAGTTCTTCCAGAATGTCCGCCACCCGGCGGTGCCACGGCCCGTCGTTCACCACTTCGCAACGCGCAGCCAGCTCCGCCGCGATCTCCTCGGTCGAGCGCGGCCGCTCCTGCAGCAGGGAGAGGATTTCCACGGGCAGGACATTCAGCAGGTGGGTCTCTCCTGTTGCGCGATGGTAGACAGTAAACGCCTCTTCCCAGGCTTCCCAGAGGAGATCATCGGCAGCAGCCGCTTGCCACGAGGAGGCGGACACCTCAGCCCATCTTTACAGTACGTCGAAGGCGCTACCTGGTCAGGGCAGGTTGCACTTGGTGGGATCGACGGAGCAGAGACAGGTGGCCGTCAACGGTGTCCGCGACGGCGTGGCGCTCACCCCATCGAAAAACAGCTTGGGATGCGCTCCCAGCTCGGTGGCTCCTCCCCCTGAGGCGTCCCAGAGCACCACGACGTACCTGGTCTCCCCCGACGTTGGCTCCAGGAGCTTCCAGCCGCCGGCGGCCGATACCGCTACCGAATCGCCCTGCCCGTCTGAATTGGAGTCGGCATCCCGATAATAGGTACCATCGCCACCGCCATTTCCCGCGAAGTCATACAGCCATTCGGCACCCCCGGTATCCTCCCCAGGAGGCTGGAACTTGTAGCGTTTCACGGAAGTGCGTACCCAGGCATCGGTGTTGGTCGCGGTATCGGCAGTGGGCGGATCCGTCTGTGCCGTGTTCACGCAAAGATGCGCACTGCCCGCAGCAAAGGCCGCACCACTCTGCAAGGTGGCAATCACCGGGGCGGTGGTCGCGGCAGTCTTGAGCAGCTTCCTCCGCTTCTCCGAGACAATCTCCTGCGCCTGCTTGTACCTGTTAGCCATGACCCATGCTCTCCGAAATCCCGGTCAGATGCGAACTTAATCGAAGTATACAGGAACGAACGGCTACACCACCTTCATGCCCGAAAACCGTTTACCTTGGCTTCTCCTGTATCCAGAGGCCCCGGGAACGTTCTCTCGACACGGTTTCCCGGGAACCTGTCCTAATGGCTAGCAAGATCCGAACCAGAATT
>JALWGP010000207.1 GCA_027038775.1 Sedimenticola sp.
GGGTGAATGGGCCCTGGTGGACCTCAACGGCGTGGTGGTGCACGTGATGCAGCCGCGGGTGCGGGACTTCTACCAGCTGGAGAAACTCTGGTCCGTGGACGCACAGGCGGCGGAGAAACTGGCGCGGGAGCGGAACACGGGCGCTGGCGGAGAGTGATTCTCCCGCGGCCCAATTCGCCGGAAGCGGCCTTTGACCCGGGGGCTGCTTCACAGGCCCACCAAGGCCAAAGGCCACTGCGGACAAGATTCCTCAGGCCGCCTGCTGCAGCGCCTCGATGCGCTTCTCCAGCGGCGGATGGCTGGCGAAGAGCTCATGCAGCCCCTTGCCGGCGATGCCGAAGGCGGCCATCTCGTCGGGCAGGGGCTCGGGCTGCGCCTGCTGCAGCCGGCGCAGGGCGGCGATCATCTTGTGGCGCCCCGCCAGGGCGGCGCCACCGGCATCGGCACGGAACTCACGCCGGCGCGAGAACCAGGCCACGATCATCATGGCGAGGATGCCGAGCACGAACTGGGCCACCAGCGAGGTGATGAAGTAACCGGCTCCGTACCCCTCGCGGTTGCCGAAAACGGCGCGGTCCACCACGTGGCCGATCACCCGCGAGAGGAAGAAGACGAAGGTGTTCACCACCCCCTGGATGAGGCTGAGGGTGACCATGTCACCGTTGGCCACGTGGGCGATCTCGTGCCCCAGCACCGCCTCCACCTCGTCGGCGTTCATGTTCTGCAGCAGCCCGGCGCTCACCGCCACCAGGGCGTCGTTGCGGTTCCAGCCGGTGGCGAAGGCGTTGGGCGAGGGGCTGGGAAAGATGCCTACCTCGGGCATCTCGATGCCCGCCTCCTCCGACAGCCGCGCCACGGTGTCCAGCAGCCAGCGCTCGGTGGCGCTGGACGGCCGGTCGATGATCTGCACGCCCATGCTCGCCTTGGCCATCCACTTGGACAGGAAGAGGGAGATGAAGGAGCCGGTGAAACCGATCACCGCCGACATCACCAGCAGGGCATTGAGATTCAGCCCGCCGCTCTCCTCCAGCACCCGGTCCACACCCAGGATGCGCATGGTGATGCTGAGCATGGCCAGGATGGCCACGTTGGTCCCGAGAAACAGCAGTATCCGCAACATAAAGAGATCCTTCCGGTTGTGTTAGCCTATGGTCATCTGGTGATGATATCCCGCAACTTCAAGAGGATGCGACGTTGAGCAACAAGCCCAGGATTGCCGGCACCCGGCCCGCCGTGGTTCCCCTGGAGGCGGGCGAAAAGGTCCACTGGTGCAGTTGCGGCCGAAGTCAGACCCAACCTTTTTGCGATGGTTCCCACGAGGGCACCGGCTTTGAGCCCCTGGAGTTCATCGCCCCCCGGGACGACGACTACTGGTTCTGCACCTGCAAGCACACCGAGAAGCCGCCCTTCTGCGACGGTGCCCACAAGAAGCTGGAAAAGGGATGAGCGAACCGTTACCACCCAGCTGCCCCCTGCCGGGCGAGCCCGACTACTCGGGCGTCACCGTGGTGGAGCTGCACCCCGCCCCCCCGCCGAAGGACTACCACGAGGCGATGGCCATCGCCAACGCCGAGGCGGAGAGGCGGCTGGGTGAGTACATGCTCCTCTCCTGGTACGACCGCGACCGCGATTTCGAGTCTCCCCAGCACGCCAGCGAGTGCCACAGCAACAGCGCGGTGCCGGGATACGTGGACTACGGTCTCTACCACGGAGCCAAGCTGAAGGTGGACATCGAGGACGGGCGCTTCGTCTTCTTTTACCTGCCGGTGGAGATGTAGGCCGGGTCGAGGTGGAAGCGCCAGTGGCGCCGCTGGTCCTCCTCGCTGGCGTAGCCGATGCCCACCCGGGGCGAAGTGAGGATCCGCTCCGGCGGCACCTCGATGCCCTGTTCCAGCCACAGCGCTTCACTCTCCACCGACACCCCGTTCAACGCCCGGTCGATGGCCAGCGCCTGGCAGAGCTTGCCCGGGCCGTCGGCCAGTCTCTTCAGCGGCGCGCCGCTACGCAGCTCCCGCATGCGCTCCACCCCCTCCTGCGGCAGCAGCCCGCGGATCAGCACCGCCTCGGGTTCACCCTCGGCGGCGGTGACGATGTTGAGCATGAAGTACATGCCGTAGATGAAGTAGACGTAGTAGTGGCCGGGCGGCCCGTACATCACCCGGGTGCGCGGCGTGCAGCCGCGGCTGGCGTGGCAGGCGGTGTCGGACTCGCCCATGTAGGCCTCGGTCTCCACGATGATGCCCGACAGCCGTTCACCGTCCCGGTTGCGCACCAGCCGCCTGCCCAGCAGCTCGCGGGCCACGGTGACGGTGTCACGGGCGAAGAAGTCGCACGTCAGCCGCCGGTGCTCAGATGAGGCCACCAAGCCCATCGAACCCCTCCCGTTCGCACTTGGCCGCCGACAGGGCCACCGCTTTCTCCAGGATGCGCGGCGCGGGCCAGCCCTGCAGGTGCCCGTGAACCACGGCGGCGTTGAAGACATCACCCGCGCCCACGCTGTCCACCACCTCGACCCGGGGCGCCGGGCGGTGGTGGATCCTGCCACCGGGTTCGCGGCACCAGCCGCCGCCTTCGCCCCAGGCGAGCCAGGCCGTGCACCCCGCCGGCACCGCTTCCTCCAGGAAACGCCCGGCCTCTTCGTATCCCCGCGCCCGGGCGTAGGCCCGCGAGAAGAGCAGCACTCCGGCCAGCGGAAAGAGGGACTCGATGCCGGGCCTGGGTTTCTCCACCTCGAGCGAGGCGGGAACCCCATGGCGCTCCGCCCGCTCGAGCATGGAGCCCAGCTCCTCCACCGCCCTGCCCTCGAAGTGGATCCAACGGAAAGGCGCCAGTTCCAGGGTCCCGAAGGCGCTGGCGGGGTACTCGGGCAGGTCGCGGTGGTGAACGATGGTGCGGCTGCCGGTGGCACGGCTCAGGAGGATGCAGGAGAGGGGCAGACTGCCCCGGGCGGGGCGCAGCACGGCGCTCGTATCGATACCGTGGCGGGCGAGATCCCGCTCCACCAGCTCGCTGTCCGCTCCCCTGGGCAGCACGCCGGCCCAGGCGCAGGCATGGCCGAGCTGGGCCAGAACCACCAGGGTGTTGGTGGCATTGCCACCGCGCACGCGCCGCTGGGAGAGGGCGCGAAGCTCGTCGTCCTCGGCCGGGTAGCGCTCCACCAGACTGATGATGTCCAGGGTGGCGATACCCACCCCCAGCACCCGCGACATGGGCTCAGAGCAGGCT
Organism: Sedimenticola sp.; assembly: GCA_027038775.1. Lineage (GTDB taxonomy): Bacteria > Pseudomonadota > Gammaproteobacteria > Chromatiales > Chromatiaceae > Thiolapillus. The sequence goes on from JALWGP010000207.1 coordinate 3,226, forward strand.
GGAGAGGAGTTCCCCGCGCCCGCTGATCAGCGAGAGGATCTCCAGCGCCACCAGCAGCAGCCCCACGCCGCCCAGCATCCCCACCACCAGCCCCTTGATGAAGGGACCACGGGTGACGTGGTCCACGCCCAGCACACCGCGCCTGCGGTACATGCGCGCATCGCGCAGGTCGGTGACCTTGGAGTCCTCCACGCCCTCCTGGATCTGGTAGAGGGTGCTCTCCAGCTGCTTGCGCGCCTTCTCCGCCTCGCGTCGCAGGTAGTCGGCCTCCTCCGCCTCCACCACCGCCCGGTCGAGCTCGCGGCGCAGGCGGTCGATCTCGGTATT
>JALWGP010000208.1 GCA_027038775.1 Sedimenticola sp.
GGGAGCACCGCGAGCTGGCGCAGGCGGTGGCAGAGGAGGTGATCGCCCTGCAGGAGCGGCTCACCGGCCAGACCTTCGACCACCAGGCCCTCATCGACGCCATGCTCGAAGCCTTCGAGGGCGATCCCGACCACAGGTGCACGGGCCGCAGCGCCCCCGCCCGCCTGGAGCGCGCCCTGGAACACGGCAGGCGCGAGGGCATCGACCTGCCCACCCTGGCCCAGATCGCCTCGGAGGTACACTGATGGGCACCGAGATCCAGCCGGGCAGCCGGGTGAAGATCCACTTCCGCCTCAGCCTGGAAGACGGCACCGAGGCGCTCTCCACCCTGGGCGAGGAGCCCCTGGAGTGCGTGCTGGGCGACGGCACCCTGCGCGAGGGAATGGAGATGGCCCTCTACGGCATGAAGGCCGGCGAGGAGGACCGCGTCACCCTCACCCCGGAACAGGGCTGGGGACCGCGCGATCCGGCCCTGGTCCACACCCTTCCGCGAAGCCGCTTTCCCGACGACATGAAGCTGGAACCGGGGCAGATCATCGCCTTCGAGAGCAGCGAGGGGGAGGAGATGGCCGGCGCCATCCTTGCGCTGGACGATGAGCAGGTGGAGGTGGACTTCAACCACCCGCTGGCGGGCCGCAACGTGGTCTTCTGGGTGAAGGTGCTGGAGGTGGAGTAGGAGGCCCGCCCCCGGGCCGAATCTCCGAACCATTCGCGGCGGGGGCGCCGCTCCTACCGGGCGATGCGGGCGGCCCGCCCCTAGGGTGAATCCCCGGCCATTCGCGGCGGGGGCGCCGCTCCTACCGGGCGATGCAGGAGGCCCGCCCCCGGGCCGAACATCGAGCAATCCGCAGCGGGAACGCTTCGCCTAGCCGGACCCGAAGCGCTGCCGCACGTACTCCTCCACGATCTCCTGGAACTCGGCGGCAATCCCCTCCCCTTTCAGCGTCACCCTCTTCACGCCGTCCACGTAGACCGGTGCGGCCGGCTGCTCGCCGGTACCTGGCAGGCTGATGCCGATGTCGGCGTGGCGGCTCTCTCCGGGGCCGTTCACCACGCATCCCATCACCGCCACGCTCAGGGTCTCCACGCCGGGATACCGGGTGCGCCAGCGCGGCATGCTGGCGTCGAGAAAGTCCTGGATGTCGCGCGCCAGCTGCTGGAAGTAGGTGCTGGTGGTGCGGCCGCAGCCGGGACAGGCGATCACCTGGGGCGTGAAGTCGCGCAACTCCATGGCCTGGAGGATCTGCTGGGCCACCTTCACCTCGGTGGTGCGGTCGCCGCCCGGCTCCGGGGTGAGGGAGACGCGGACGGTGTCGCCGATCCCCTGCTGCAGCAACACCGCCAGGGCCGCCGTGGAGGCGACGACGCCCTTGGTGCCCATGCCCGCCTCGGTGAGCCCCAGGTGCAGGGCGTAGTCGCTGCGCGAGGCCAGCATCTCGTAGACGGCGATGAGGTCCTGCACCCCGCTCATCTTGCAGGAGAGGACGATGCGGTCTCGCCCCAGCCCCAGCGCCTCGGCGCGGGCGGCGCTCTCCAGGGCCGAGGCCACCATGATCTCGCGGGTCATGGCGTCGGCCTCCAGGGGCTCGGCGGCGCGGGCGTTCTCGTCCATCATGCGCGCCACCAGCTGCTTGTCCAGCGAGCCCCAGTTGACGCCGATGCGCACCGCCTTGCCGTGTTCGATGGCCTTCTCGATCATGGCGGCAAACTGGGCATCCCTCGTCTCGCCACTGCCCACGTTGCCGGGGTTGATCCGGTACTTGGCCAGCGCTTGGGCACACTCAGCGTATTTCTCCAGCAGGCGGGCGCCGTTGAAGTGGAAGTCCCCCACCAGCGGTACATTCACGCCCATGGCGTCCAGCCGCTCGCGGATGGCGGGCACCGCCCTGGCCGCCGCCTCGTTGTTCACCGTGATGCGCACCAGCTCGGAACCGGCCCGCGCCAGCTCGGCCACCTGGGCCACGGTGGCCTCCACGTCGGCCGTGTCGGTGTTGGTCATGGACTGCACCACCACCGGCGCGTCGCCGCCGATGGTGACGTGACCCACGACCACGGGGACGGTGGGATGTCGCTTTGCCGCCATTTCGAAATACGTTTCTGTATCGGGAAGGCAGGAATCATACCCCATCGGCAAATGAGAATACGGCTCCGCACCTTCCCGATTTGAGCTGCGAACCCGGCTGCAGCGTCCGGAAGCTCGTGCCATACCGCACAACACCTTGCGCGAAATAACGCAACTTATTGATTTTTATTGATTTATTGATCTAGATCTAATAAATCCGGCGCTGCCCAGGGATAACATCGCAATCGTTTCGGCCCGGCGGTTCAAGTGGTCCGCCAATTCATTCAACCCAAACCGAATACGATTGCCTCTCATGTTGAAGAAATCCCTGAAAAGCCATTCCGCCCTGATCCTTTCCAGCACGTTCCTGCTGTTACCCGGCATCCCCCACCTTGCCATGGCGGCCGATGAGCAGCCCCAGGATGAAACAACCAAGGAAACACTCGACGTGCTGAGCGTAACCGCCACTCGCGTTGAACGACCAACGAAGGAAGTCGCTGGAGCGATCGACGTGGTAGACGAGGTCCGAATCGATGCCACCACGATGTTCAACATCAAGGACGCCATTCGCGGCTTGCCCAGTGTGCTCATCGACTCGAAGAACGGTGGCTATGACGTCCGCCTCATCATTCGCGGTGCGGGACAGAAAGCCAATTACGGGGTGCGCGAAATCATGGTCCTGAGAGACGGCATACCCATGACCGATCCGGACAGCTTTTCACGCTTCGACTACATCGATACACAGGATATCGAACGCATAGAGATCACCAAGGGCCCCGGTTCTCTCTATGGCGCCGGGGCTGCCGGAGGCACCATCAACATCATCTCCAAGTCGGTTTTCGACCTCGAAAGCAATCGTCTGAAACTCGGTTTTGGCGAATACGGAGCCCGCATGCTGCATGGCAGGTACGCTGGTGAGTTCGACGAGAACAACGCCTTTTCCCTCACGTTCTCTCATCGCGAAACCGAAAACGATTGGCGTGACTGGAACGAATACGAGAGCAACCAGCTCAGCTTCAAACACGGCTTGATGCTGGACGATGGCTCCACGCTCGAAACCGAACTCAGCTATTCGAAAGCAGACCTCCAGCTGCCCGCCACCATGACCGAAGACGAGTTCAACGAATTCGAGGACAGCGGGGAGCAGAGAGACACTTCCGATCCCTGGCAGAACAAGGGTCGCTACTCCACCATCTGGTTCTTCAACTCGAGGTTGGAGAAGGAGATCGGCGACCTGACCTTCAGACCCCGCATCTACTACAACCACTGGGACCACTACCATCCGGTGACGGGATCCATCAATGTCACTCCCGGTACCGACTCCTTCGGCGCCGACCTGGAGTTTTCCTGGGATCACCAACTGCTTGGCAACAGCACACTGGTAGCCGGCATCACCGGCAGGCGGGATCAGTCCTACGACACCAAGAAATACAAGTACCGCGACCTGGTATACACCCCTTGGGGCCGGATCGATTACACCCTCTCCGACGAAAAGGGGGATCTGCTGCGCGTACAGGATTCCACCAACACCCTCTATGGCATCTTCATGCAGGAGACCATACATCCCACGGATCGCCTCTCCGCAGACATCGGTTTCCGCTTCGACAAGTCCCACTTCAGAATCGACACCACGGAGTATGGCGAGTACAGCTGGTCCAAGGGCAAATACGTCGACTATTCAACCCCGCTGATCACGGATACCGACAAGACTTTCAACCTCTTCTCCCCCCGCATCGGCATCACCTACACGTTGACGGATACGATGAATGTCTACTTCCTCGCCGCCCAGTCCGAACAGGTACCCTCCGAAGGGGAGATCAGAGAAAACCCGGACCTCGATTCCGCCACTGCACGCAACATCGAGGTGGGGATAAAAGGACGATCCTACAACTGGTCCTTCGACCTGGATCTCTACTACACCACGGTGAAAGACGAGATCGTTTCCGTTCTGAACGGTTATATCACCGAGTTTGAAAATGCCGGAAAGACCAAGAAGAAGGGACTCGAGTTCAGCGGGCAGTTCCATGTCAATGACCATTTCACCCTGGGTGCCAGCTACGCATATAGCGATTACACCTTCGATGAATTTTTCGAACCCATCTGGGGAGTTGGGAATGTCGACCGTTCCGGCAACCAGATGCCCTACATCCCCCGGCATCAATACAGCCTGTGGGTGGGACTCACCCACCCGTCCGGATTCAAGGGTCGCATCCAGGCCGACACCTGGGGTGAGTACTACATGGACAACGCCAACACGGAAAAATACGAAGGCTACGAGCTGCTCACCACGTTGATGGTGGGCTACGAAAGGGGCCCACACCTGTTCTCGCTCAATGTGAACAACCTCTTCGACCAGCGTTACGCCGTGGAGGTGAAGAAAAGCACCACCGGCCGGAAAACCTACTACGCCGGCGCACCCCGCACCGCCATGCTCACCTATACCTACCGGTTCTGAGGCGGAGTCCATCATGAAACGGAACTTGGAAATCACACTCTGCCTGTTCATCGGCTGCATGATTGCAAACGGGCCTTCCGCTGCGCCCGCGAAGGATCAAGGAGAAGGTCAAGCGGCGATAGATGGTCACGGTTCCCCGCACGCCACCATGCAGCATCGACGGGGCCCCAGGAGCGTTGTTCTGAACATCGATGACGATGCGAAGGCGACACTGTGGAAGCCGGATCTCTCGACCGTACCAATTCGAGTCGTAGGAAGAAAGGTCACGCTCCCCTCCACCGGCATGGACAACTACCACGCCCTCGTGGCCAGTCGTCACAATGGCCGGAAAACCGAGGTGGCCATCCGCTACGAGTATCTGCGGGGCAAACCCAGCGGCCACTCTCCCCGGGAGTTGCTGGCGGCAACCAAGAGCGCTCTGGAAATCGTCCCCGATCCAATTCCAAGGGAACACTACCATTACTTCTCCGGACAAACCTGGGACTTCATCGTCCGTTTCCGCGGAAAACCGCTGCCCGGCACGGAGATCCACCTGAAGACGTCCAATGGCAGCCGGCTCAAAGCGGTATCAGACGACGAAGGACGGGTCAGCCTCCGCTTGCCGGACGACTTTCAGGATGCCAGGGAAGGCATCCGGGACCGGCGTAGCGCCGAATTCGAGCTGCTCGTCTCTCATGAAGAAAACGGCCACGAATACCAGACCATTTTGAACGCGGACTATCGGGTGAATCCAAAGCTCTGGCGCTCCCACGGCTTGGGGATTGTCGTGACTGGCGCAGGCCTGCTGATCGGGGGACTCATCGGGAGACTGGGGGTTCGGAACAACGAAAGACCACGGAGGCACGGATGAACAGTTTTCTCAATCTTTCCGTCGTCCGAAAGCTGGTCCAGCTTCTCGCCTTCGTCTTCCTCGTATATGGAATCGGCATCAACAGCTACTACCTGGCGGACAAGCTGACTGCCGCATTGCCAGCCCTCAGCTGCGCATACGACTTCGAGGGCGCGGACTACTGCACACTCATCCCTTTCCAGCACCAGATGGACCACCGCCTTGGCACGGCGCTCGCCGCAGGCGGAAACTTCCTCATGGGCCTGATACCTACCCTGATTACGCTGGGAACCTTCCTGCTCCTATTCGTGGTAATCAACAAGGCATTCTGCGGCTGGATCTGTCCCTTGGGCACATTCCAGGAACTACTGCACATGGTGGGCCAGAAGCTGGGACTGCAACAGCAGCATTCCCTTACGCAGGGAACCGTGCGCCGTCTCCGGCCGATCAAGTGGCTGATCCTGGTTGTACTGGTATTCGCCTTCCCACTGATGACCGGCCTCGGCTGGTTGAACCATGATCTCGGGGATCCATTCTGCCGCATCTGCCCAAGCCGGATCCTCACCACCCTGGCTACCGGGAACACCACACAGCTGTATGTGGACACCGCCTCGACCACGACCCTGGTTCTCTCCATGCTGGGAGACTTCCTCTTTGGGCTGGTGGTGGCACTGGCGCTCACTGTACGACAGCCGTTCTGCCGCATCTGCCCACTGCTGGCATTGCAGGCCACCTTCAGAAAACTGGGGCTCCTGCGCCTGGTAAAGAATGCCACTCCCCGATGTGAACGGTGCGGACTGTGCGTCAAGGCCTGCCCCATGGATATCGTCGAAGTGCAGACCGAAATGACGAAACGCGACGTGACTTTCGAAGATTGCACACTATGTGGGCGCTGCGTGGAATTCTGCCCGGACAAGGAGGTACTGCAACTGAAATATGCAGGCCTGACCCTTTTTTCTGCAGACCCGAGGTACTTCAAGAGACGTAACCAAATGCAGAAACAATGGGAAAAATCCACCCTGAAACCCTTGCCGAAGCCCGCTGACTCCGGCAAACGAAAGAAAGCCCCATGATCGCCGTCGAGCCAGTATCCCTGGGCTTCAGTACCGCCTTGCTGCTGGGGTTGAGTTTCGGCGCTGGCCCCTGCAACATCGCGTGCCTCCCCTACCTGGGCCCGGTGTTCATGGCCACCGGCGGTGGAATTGCCGGTTCCTGGCACATCCTGCTGCCCTTTTCCCTGGGGAGGATCACCGGCTACACCGTGCTGGGTGCCGTGGCTGGCGGGGCCGGATCCTTGGCGCAGGAGTGGCTCGATTCACCCTGGGTCCACTGGGTACTGGGCAGTGCAACCATCGGGGTAGCCCTTTCTCTCCTCGTACGTCGCAAGCGCTCGAACCACAGACGCTCCTGCGGACTGGCGGTGCATCGATCAGGTGACACGTCCCTGGCTTCCACATCCGGATCCACCTCTCCCATGCCAGCCACGCTCTTCGCCATGGGATTGGGAATGGCTTTTAATCCCTGTGCTCCATTGACCACCGTCGTGCTTGCTTCGGCGGCTACGGCCAGCGTCCCGGCCGGCATTTCCCTTGGTGCAGGATTCGGCATCGGAGCAGTGGCAATCCCAACCGTGGTGTTCGCCCTGGGTGTCGCCCACTTCAGCAACCAGGTTCGCCTGCACCTTCACCAATGGAAAGGGAGCCTGGAGACGGCAAGTATCTCTCTGCTGCTCTTCATGGGAACGGGAACGGCCATGGGCTGGCTGGCACCCTGAACAAAAAAGCCCGGCGATCGCCGGGCTGGAATCGAGGTTCTCACTCCTCCCGTTATTTCAGCTTGCCGATGCCGAGCATCTTGAGAATGTACTTTTCGTAGATGGGCTCGGAGGAACCCTTCTTCATCTTGCGGATGAAGTACTTCTCGAAGGCGATCTTGGCCATGTGCACCCACTTGCCCTTTTTGAACCAGGCCACGTTGCGCGGCGGGATCTGGGGCAGGGCCACGAAGGCGGCACCGGTGTCGCCCATGTCGGCCAGGCAGATGGCGTTCCAGGTGGCCTTGGTGTCGAGCTCGCGGCCCTCCAGCTCGGCCTTGATGTTATGGGTGATGGCGGTAACCATGGACTCGATCATGTACCCGGTCTTGGGCGCGCCCGTGGGCACCGGCGTGGACTCCACCGGCGGAATGGCAATGCAGACGCCGGCGGCGTAGATGTTGGGATAGGTGGGGTTGCGCTGGTAAGCATCGACGAAGACGAAGCCGCGCGGGTTGCACAGTCCCTCCACGTTCATCACCGGGTCCACCCCCTTGAAGGCGGGCAGCATCATGGAGAACTTGAACTCGATCTCGTGATCCTTGATCTTGTTGCCGGCGTCGTCGAACTGCTCGACGTACATCTTGCCCTCTTCCACCTTGGTCACCTTGGCGTTGGTGATCCAGTTGATGTGGTGGTTGCGCATCTCCGACTCGAGCATGCCCTTGGAATCGCCCACGCCGCCCAGGCCGAGGTGGCCGATGTAGGGCTCGGAGGTGACGAAGGTCATGGGAACACGGTCGCGCATCTTGCGCTTGCGCAGGTCGGTGTCCACGATGAAGGCGAACTCGTAGGCGGGGCCGAAGCAGGAGGCAAAGGGCATGGCGCCGATGACCACGTGGCCCGGATCCTCCAGCAGTTTCTTGTAGTTCTCGTAGGCGCGCTCGGCGTGGTCCACGGTGCAGATGGAGTCGGTGTTGCCCACCTCGGGACCGGCGCCCTCCACCTCTTCGAAGGCCAGGCGGGGACCGGTGGCGATCACCAGGTAGTCATAGCTGACCACCTCGCCGTCCTCCAGCTCCAGCTTGCTGTTCTCGGCGTCGATCTTGTCGACCCGCTTGGCGATGAAGTTGATCCCCTTGCGCTCCACGTGGGGACGGATGTCAAAGGTGATGGCCGCACGGTCACGCCAGCCCACCGCCACCCAGGGGTTGGAGGGGACGAACTGGAAATAGTCGCGTTCGTTGATCAGGGTAACCTGGTGCTCGGTTCCCAGGGTCTCCCTCAGTTCGTACGCTGCGGGCATGCCGCCAGTGCCGGCGCCAAGTACTACGATGTGTGCCATCTGCTTCCTCCTACTTCGGGTTATTGGTATTCGGATCGCCGCGCCTGTTGTTCTTTGAAGCAAGGTGCGCGGTCGACGTGAAGGCTGGATTATGGCAAAAAAAAGGCCGCTTCGCCACGGGTGCCCGGGGCGAAGCGGCCGGCGCGGCCGGGATCAGAGATCCCCGTTCACGCCGGCGTCCACGATGCTGTAGATGGTGTCGCGCACCTTCTTCGCCAGGGGCTGGAGCTCCGGCGGCAGGTCGACGCCTTCCACCATCATGTCCATGTTCATGGTGACGATCCAGCCCTGCCCCTTGGAGTCCTGCAGCACGGCGATGCGGCAGGGCAGGAAGCCCGCGAAAGTGATGTCGTACTCCACCATGCGCTTGGCGATGAGGGCGTCGCAGAAAGCCAGGATGCGCATGTAGTTGGCCTCCTCGCCCATGGCCTTCACCTGCTCGGACAGGGGCAGGTCGGCCACCAGCTTGAAGTTGAGGGTGTTGGCGCGCAGCTTCATGGAGTCGATGGCGTCCTCCACGCTCACGTCGTCGTTGATCTTGAACTTCTGGATGCTGGCCGAGACCATCTTCTGGGCCATGGCCCTGTCCATCTTCATCTCTTCGGCGGTGGCGGGAAGGAGGAAAGCGAACGCCAACAGGAGGGATACAAGGATTCTCATCAGTAAACTCCTCTCGATGTTATTGTAGTCAGGGGCTTGGAATTCTAACCCAAATCCGTCGACCGCTGTCCGCCATTTACCAGGAGCGGCGTGGCCAGGGAGATCCCCTGTTCCCTGGCCGCCCGGAGCACCAGCGCCAGCATGAGCTGGCGGGTGCGCAACAGGGAACGGGCGTCCTTGGTGTAGTAGAAGCAGGCCCACTCCACGGCGTAGTCGCCCCCGTTCACCGGCCGGATCTCGGCCTCGTACTTCTCCTCCACGGGAACGTCGGGGTCCCCCACTGCCTCGGCCATCACCTGTTCGAACAGCTTTTGCACCTGCTCCTCGGTCACGTCATAGGAAACCTTGATGGTCAGCGCCTCCCGCAACCCCCTGGCCGAAGCGAAGCGGGAGAGGTTCTGCACCGTCATGCCGCGCAGCCGGGAGTTCTGTATGAGGATCCGGTGGTTGTTGGCCAGGTGCAGGAACTCGGTGAAGAAGACCCGGGTGCGGAACACCATGAGGACCTCGTCCTTCCTCTCTCCCAGTTGCACCACGTCGCCCTCCTCCACCAGCCGGCTGTTGAGGATCACCAGGCCGCTCACCAGGTCGGGCACCCAGGAGCCCTGGGTGAGGGCGAGCATGACGCCGAGCACGCCGAGCACGCCGCCGGCCTCCAGCCAGGTGGTGAAACCCAGCACCCGGATGACGGCCACCAGCGCCACCACGCCGATGAGAGCGCCGGCGACGATGGTGAGCAGGCGGGAGTTGTAGGTTTCCACGTAGACGGTCTCCTCGTCGCGCTGCCGCTCCCGGCCGTAGCGGCGCAGGATCAGCCGGCTGGCCACGTAGAAGACGAGGTAGGCCACGTAGACGATGAGCAGCACGCCGAACAGGCGGGTGAACCAGAGGCTCTCCGCGGCGGGATGGACCACCGCCCGGACGAGCAGGATCACCAGCGCCATCAGGCAGGCGAGCCGGAAGAGATTGAGCCTTCCCCGGAACCGCTTTTCGTCGCGGTCGGAGAAGATCAGCTGCAGGAGGGGCCGGGAGAAGAGCAGGACCAGGAAAATGCCACCCGCCGGCAACCACTGCGACCACTGTTCCCATTCCATCAGGCACGCCCCCCCTGCAGCCTGCGCCAGAGCCAGCTGCGCGGCTTCTCCTCGCCGGTGAGCACGTACTCCAGCGTGGGGCCGTGGCACAGGTTCCACTGCATGCGGGCGAAGGCGTGGGTGGTGCCGCAGAAGAGCAGCCTGTCGCCCATCTCCAGCACACTCTCTTCGTCCGGCAGCAGCTCACGGCTGTTGCGGCTGACCCGCAGGAGCGCGATGCAGGGCAGGAAACGCTCACGGTCTCCCGGGTCCCGCATGATGTCCCCCAGCCGCACCCGGGCGCCCCGCTCCAGCGCCTCGCCGATGGCGCAGTGGCTGGCCGCCTCCAGGGTCACCTCCTGGATCTCGGGCACCCGCTGGTTCACCAGGCCGGCGATGCGGCTCACCAGTGCGCAGGCCCACGCCTCGTCCTGGTAGGCCGCCAGGCTCAGGAACTCGTAGAGCATGGGGGTGGCCAGCAGCACCCGGATCTTCTCGGCGATAATGGTGCTGGGGTGCATCACCATGTCGGCATGCACCTGGTCGAAGAGGGGGTCGTTCTCGCGGTAGTTCTGGCGGGCGATGACGAAGAGCCGCGGATTGAGCGCCTTGGCGGTCATCACGATGGAGAGGTTGTTGGCGTCGTTGTCGGTGCCGGCGACGATGCCCACCGCCTCGGGGATACCCGCCTCCAGCAGCGTCTCCGCCTCGGTGCCCCGGCCCTTGACCACGCCCTGCTCGGGCTCGCCGGTCTTGTCCGGCGTCTCCTCCACCACGGTGATGGACATCTTCTCCTTCATCAGGCGGTCGAACACCGCCTTGCCGAAGCGCCCGTAGCCGCAGACGATCCAGTGGCCCGTGGTGGGTGGATAGACAGGGTCGTCCAGCAGGGAACCGGGTTTGCTGGTGAGCCAGCGCTGCAGCAGGTAGAGGCCGGGCGCCTGCAGGGCGGTGGCCAGGTACTTGGCGAAGGTGTCGAAGGGATCGATGATGTAGTCGGTACCGAAGGAGGCCATGTTGGCCTCCTTCGG
>JALWGP010000209.1 GCA_027038775.1 Sedimenticola sp.
AGCTTCGGGTGCACCCCACCCTGATCCCCGAGCGGCGGCTCATCGCCAACGTGGACGGCGTGATGAACGCCGTGCTGGTGCAGGGCGACGCCGTGGGGCCCACCCTCTACTACGGCGCCGGCGCCGGCTCCCTGCCCACCGCCTCGGCGGTGGTGGCGGACGTCATCGACGTCACCCGTACCCTCACCACCGACCCCGAGAACCGGGTGCCGCACCTGGCCTTCCAGCCCGACGAGCTCTCCGACTCGCCGGTGCTGGAGATGGAGCAGGTGGTCACCGCCTACTACCTGCGCCTCACCGTGGAGGACAAGCCGGGCGTGCTGGCGCGGCTCACCGGCATCCTGGGCGACGCCGGCATCAGCATCGAGGCGATCAAGCAGAAGGAACCTGCCGAGGGCGAGACCCAGGTGCCCCTGGTGATGCTCACCCACGAGGTGGAAGAGGGGCGAATGAACCAGGCCATCGCCGCCATCGAGGCGCTCGACGTGGTCACCGCGCCGGTGGCGCGGATCCGGGTGGAGCACCTCGGGTAAACTGCAACGAAACACAGAGACAAACGACCATGCCATTCCGTCCCCGCTACACCGGACTCATCAACAAGTACCGCGACCGCCTGCCGGTCTCCGACGACACCCGCATCATCAGCCTGGGCGAGGGCAACACGCCGCTCATCCGCCTCAACAACATTCCCCGCGAACTGGGCAAGGAGGTGGACATCTACGTCAAGTACGAGGGGCTCAACCCCACCGGCTCCTTCAAGGACCGCGGCATGACCATGGCGGTGACCAAGGCGGTGGAGGAGGGGAGCCGCGCGGTGATCTGCGCCTCCACCGGCAACACCTCCGCCTCCGCGGCGGCCTATGCCGCGCGCGCCGGCATCGCCGCCTTCGTGCTCATCCCCGAGGGCAAGATCGCCATGGGCAAGCTGGCCCAGACCATGATGTACGGCGCCGTCACCATCCAGCTCAAGGGCAACTTCGACGACGGCATGCGCCTGGTGAAGGAGGTGGCCGAGGAGGCGCCGGTGACCATCGTCAACTCCATCAACCCCTTCCGCATCGAGGGCCAGAAGACCGCCGCCTTCGAGATCGTGGAGGAGCTGGAGGCGGCGCCCGACTTCCACTGCCTGCCGGTGGGCAACGCCGGCAACATCACCGCCTACTGGAAGGGCTACACCGAGTACCGCGACCACGGCGTGGTCAACTCGGCGCCGAGGATGGTGGGTTACCAGGCGGCCGGCTCTGCCCCCTTCCTGCGCGGCGGTCCGGTGGACAATCCCGAGACCGTGGCCACCGCCATCCGCATCGGCCATCCCCAGTCCTGGGACAAGGCGTGGAACGCGCAGAAGGCATCGGACGGCTGGTTCGACGAATGCACCGACGAGGAGATCCTGGCGGCGCAGAAGCTGCTGGCGGAGAAGGAGGGGGTCTTTTGTGAGCCGGCCTCGGCCACCTCCCTGGCCGGTGCCATGCGCGACATCCGCTCCGGGAAGATCCCCGAGGGGAGCCGGGTGGTCTGCACCCTCACCGGCAACGGTCTCAAGGATCCCGACACGGCCATCCGCCAGTGCACCGCCGAGCCCATCGTCATCGAGGCGAAGCTGGCCGCGGTGAAGGACGCCATCCTCGGCAACATGAAGTGATCGCCCGCCGGGGCGGGCCATGCTGCACTTCATCGTTCCCGCGCTCCTCGATCCCTGGCCCGATGCTTCCCTGGCGCCGTCCCGGCTGCCGGCGCTGGAGCGCCTGATCGCCCGCGGGGATTGCGCGCCGGGCGCCGATGGCATGGATACGGCGCTCTTCGAACGGTTCGGCATCCCCCCCGCCGCCCGTCACGGCGCTCCCCACTGCTGGCTCGGCCTCACCGGCAAGCGGCCCGACGGCTGGGTGCTCCACGCCCATCCCGTCCACTACCGCGCCGACCGCGACCGGCTGCTGCTCTTCCCGGTGGAGGAAGAAATCCTCACCGGGGAGATGGCAGCACGCTGCCTGGATCGCTTCAACGACCATTTCGCCGGCGAGGGGCTGGAGCTGCGCGCGGCGCGCCCGGACCAGTGGTTCCTCTTCAGCAACCGGCCGGTGGAGGCAACCTTCACGCCTCTCCACGAAGCCCAGGGCAGGGGGCTCCACGACTGCATGCCCCAGGGGGAGGAGGCCGCCTGGTGGAGGAGCGTGCTCAACGAGACCCAGATGCTCTTTCACTCCCTGGAGCTGGCCATCAACGGCCTCTGGTTCGACGGCGCCGGCCGCCTGCCGGAGCCGACGGGAAGGGCGCCCGTGCTGGCGCGGGACGAAACCGACTGCCTCGCCCTGGGGCTGGCCCACAACGCCGCCGGCCGGGATACCGACGTGGAGCTCGTCCTCTGCCGCGACCTGGAGAAGGCGCGCCAGCGGGCCGATGCCACCGCCTGGCTCATGGCCCTGGAGCGGCTGGAGGCGCGGGTGGCCGAGGCGATGGAGGCGGGCACGGAGCTGCTCCTCGAGCCCTGCAACGGCACCCGGTGGCACTGGGTGCCGGCCATGAAGCGGCGTTTCTGGAGACGGGCGCGGCCGCTCCACCCGACAACCGCATGAACAGGCTCCGCCCGGTGTGAGGGTCCGAGGGAGCCCCGAATTCCCGTTGTGCGATCGTCCCGACGACCCTCGGCCGGGGGGCGGGCCGGGGAGTGGCGGTGCTATAATCCGGTCCCATTGAACCCACGGCCCGGTTCCGCCGTTCCGATGAAGATTCCAGTCAGCGAGTTCATTGTCCGCTTCATGGAGCGGCTGGGAATCCGGCACATCTTCGGCATGCCCGGCGCCCACATCCTGCCGGTGTACGACGCCCTCCACGGCTCCTCCATCCGCACGGTGCTGGCCAAGCACGAACAGGGCGCCGCCTTCATGGCCGGCGGCTACGCGCGCGCCTCGGGCCGCATCGGCGCCTGCATCACCACCGCCGGGCCCGGCGCCACCAACCTGGTCACCGGCATCGCCAACGCCTACGCCGACCACCTCCCGGTGCTGGCCGTCACCGGAGAGACCTCCACCCACATCTTCGGTCGCGGCGGGTTGCAGGAGAGCTCCGGGGAGGGGGGCGCCATCGACCAGGCGGCGCTCTTCCAGAGTATCACCCGCTACGCCCGCCTGGTGGAGCGCACCGACTACCTGCCCAACGTCCTCAACCGGGCGGCGCGCATCCTGCTCTCGAAGGATCCCGGCCCGGTGCTGCTGAGCTTTCCCTTCAACCTGCAGAAGGAGCTGGTGGAGGAAGAACTGCTGGAGCGGATCGCCATCCACTCCTCTGCCGGCAACGGCGGACCGGACCCGGCGCTGCTGGACCGGCTCTGCGGCCACCTGCTGGCGGCGGAGCACCCGGTCATCGTCGCTGGCTACGGCTGCATCCGCGCCGGCGCCCAGCCGCTGGTGGAGCGGCTGAGCAGGCGGCTGGGCGTGCCCGTGGCCACCAGCCTCAAGGCCAAGGGGGTGATCGGCGAGGACTCGCCCCTGTCGCTGGGCAGCCTGGGCGTCACCTCGGGCGGCCACGCCTGCCGCCATATCCTGGAGC
>JALWGP010000210.1 GCA_027038775.1 Sedimenticola sp.
GCCACGGCATCAAGGACGTCGGCGGCCTGCAGAAGATGATCAAGAAGGCGCAGGAGCTCGAAGAAGCCCGCATGAAGAAATTCGACTGACGGAGGCAACCCTATGGCCAAGTACACCTACTCCTATTATCCGGGGTGCTCCTCCCAGAAGGGCGCCTCCTCTTCCAACCTGATGAAGTCGGTGGAGACCATGTGCGAGGAGCTCGACGTCGAGCTCAAGGAGATTCCGGACTGGAACTGCTGCTCCGCCTCCATCGGCTACGCCAGCGGCTCCGAGCTGCCGCGCCTGACGCTCTCGGCGCGCAACATCGCGCTCTCCGAGGAGCACAACCCCGGCGACACCATCGTCGCCACCTGTGCCGCCTGCTGGCTGGCCACGCGCGAGGCCGCCGAGCGTCTGGAGCACGATCCCCAGCTCAAGGCCGAGGCCGACCAGGCCCTGGCCGAGGCGGGCCTGAAGCTGAAGAACGAGACCCCCATCAAGCACATGGCCGAGGTGCTGGTGGAGGAGATCGGCTTCGACAACATCCAGGCGGGCGTGAAGAAGCCGCTGGAGGGCATCAAGATCGCCGGCTACGTGGGCTGCCAGACCAACCGTCCCTTCGGCATCCACGGCGAGTCCTTCGAGAATCCCGTCTATCTGGACAAGATGATCGAGGCGGTGGGCGCCGAGTCCATTCCGACCTACGAGAAGAAGGTGCAGTGCTGCGGCGGCGCCCTGGCCTTCTCCGAGCCGGAGAAGTCCCAGGAGATGATCAAGGGCATCATCGAGGCGGCCTACGACAACGGCGCCGACATGATCGCCACCCCCTGCCCGCTGTGCCAGGCCAACGTGGAGATCTACCAGGACCAGATCAACGAGAAGTACAACACCAAGTTCAACATGCCGGTGGTGTACTACAGCCAGTTGATCTCGGTGGCCTACGGCCGCAGCGCCGAGGACGCGGCCCTGGACGGGCAGCTCATCCCGGCGAAGAAGCTGGAGGAGATCGCCAAGAAGTAATTGGTAAGGACACCGCCAACCCAAAAGCCCCGCCTTTGAGCGGGGCTTTTGGGTTGAAAGGGTCAGATGGCTACAAGCAAGCGGGCTCTCTCTTTGTTGCTGGATGATATACGGAAAATAAGCCTGAACTCTTTGGTAGAGCGAGAGGAGGGCGGGTGTCACCCCGCCTGCTACTCGCTCGTTGTTGGTATCACTTAGGATGCTTTGCGGCGGCGCCAGCCGATGGCGGCAAGGCCGGATCCCAGAAGGATGAGCGTGGTTGGCTCGGGAATGTTATGGGGGGTGTTTGGACTGTACTCCACCAGGTAACCGTTCCTTTGGCTGGCATTGCCTGGTCCCCCATGGTCATTCCAGCCACCGTCATTCACCCAATGAAACTGGAGGTAATCCTCGCCGCCACAGCAATTGTTGGGTTCCCCCGATGCCCACGCGAAAAAGTTGATTTGCTGTCCGGTTTCAGGGCCGGCCATCCATTTCCAGACTCCTTCATCATTCTCACTTGCGGGATCCCATTCGTCACTACCCGCGATCCAGGCAACGTAGGGAAAATTTTGCCGGAGGAAATCTTGCTCCCCTTGGGAGGTGATCGTAGCCAGGTAGCCTTGCATACCGTTGTAATATGAAGTTGCAGCCAAGGAAAGCGCCTCGTTCCAAGTGGTGCTGTCACTGACGTATTCATAGTAATGGCCGTTATCGGACCACTGGATAGGAGCTGCATTGACTGAACCGACAATGAGCAGGCCTGCCATCATGGTTAGAGAGTGGATTTTCATGCCTTGCTCCGTGTAAATAGATAAAGGGTAGTTCAGGCGAAGCAATAGCCATACCATATTCCATAACTGATTGAAAAAACTGGGCCAATAAGCTCTCTGCCTAAAGAGCGGCCTGCTTGGTGTAAAAAAACCTGACAATCATAGGGAATTTGGGCGTGTGCATGAGTTGGGGTGGTTCTTAAGTGAAACCCCCCGCCGAAGCGGGCGTGGACGGCCAGCTCATCCCGGCGAAGAAGCTGGAGGAGATCGCCAAGAAGTAACGGCGTCTTCTGTCGTCCTGACTGTCTGGCCCCGCACTGCGGGGCCTTTTCTTTCCCCAGGGCTGAAGTTCAGCCCGGGGGAACGAGGTAGGAGCGGCGCCCTCGCCGCGAATATTCGAAGTTCGGCCCGAGGGCGGGCCTCCTACAGGCGACGTAGGAGCGACGCCCCCGCCGCGAACATTCAAAGTTCGGCCCGGGGGCGGGCCTCCTGCAGGCGGCGTAGGAGCGGCGCCCCCGCCGCGAATGTCCGAGGTTCCCCGGCAAGCTCAACGACTCAACCTGCGCAACGTCGCCAGGCTCCAGAGCTTCGGATTCACCTCCCGGTTCCAGCGGATCTGCTCCCTGCCGGCCCAGGCCAGCCCCTCGCGGCCGTCGCGCAGGTCCTTCCCGTACCAGTAGAGCCAGTACTGGCCACGGCCATCTTCCAGCCCCATGGAACGCCAGTCCTTGTCGATGACCTTTACCGGCTTTCCGTCCTTGTAGTAGACGGAACGGTAATCGGCAAAGGTCTCCCGGTCCACCAGGGTCTCCCGGTAGTCGTACCACCAGTTCTCGAAGCGGGTATGGCTGCGCAGCCGCCACACGGGCCGACCCCGGGGCACGCAGGAGGCGGGCGGCGCTCCCTTCAGCTCACGCTCCACCATGCCCAGGCAACCCTCGAAGGTCTCTTCGCCCAGCAGCTCGTGGCGTTCATCCTCCGGGCGGCGCAGGTAGATGTCGCCGTAGGTGAAAAGGCTGCCGCCCCAGGCGTCGCCCTGGTCGGGCTCGGTGTGGCGGCGCACCTTGCGCAGAGCCGGCAGCCAGATGGAGAAGCCCAGGGGGCGTTTCGTGTCCCGCGGAATGTCCACCAGGATGCCGGTGCCGCGCAGCTTGCCGGAGCGGAAGATCACCAGGTCGCGGGCGCGCAGCCCGCCCTCCTTCCAGGCGTTGTTGAGGTGGCGCTCCAGGGCATAGGCCTTGGCCTTCCCTTTTGCCTGCAGGTTGGCCACGTGGAAGGGGTCGCGGCGGGAACCGTAGCTGACGTTCTCCACCGCCATGAAGTGGTTGACGAACCAGACGTTGCTCGCGATCCGCCGGGCCTCATCGCCCTCTGCAGCGGCCACCGCCGGCAGGAGGACCGGGAACAGGACGGAGAGAAGACGCCCCCTCACCCCTTCCTCTCCTCCTTGCGCCGATCCTTGCGCCCGCGGATGGCCACCAGCGCCCTCCATACCCGGCGCACTTCTTCGTCCACCCGCGGCTTCTCCAGGTAGGCGAGGAGGAAGCGCAGGCGATCGCTGCGATTGATGCGGAAGGTGCGGCGGTTGAGGGTGTCGAGGTCGCGCAGCATGGCCTGGCGCCGGGTGAGCCGCGGGCGCATCTTCTCCAGGTCGATGAGGGTGGCGCGGCAGTGGGCCTCGTCGATGAAGATGTGCTTGGCATGGAGGGCGTTGTGGGCCTGGCGCAGGGCGTGGAAGCGGTGCAGCAGGGCCGCCACCTCGGGGACCAGCGCCCGCCGCAGGGGG
>JALWGP010000211.1 GCA_027038775.1 Sedimenticola sp.
ACCGACCCAGACCAGGAAATAGAGGGCAAACAGCAGCTGCCCGGCCAGTTCCCTGCGCTTCCGCTCCGGCGTTTCGAGGAGGGAGACGACCCCGAGAACGGGCAGCCCGGTGACCCTGGCCAGGGTGCGTGGATCCATGAACACGGGCCGGAACAGCGCCAGCAGGAAAGCGATGCCCCCGCCGGCAACCAGGGCGCCGGCGAACACCCCTGCGTTCAGCAACAGCTTGTTGGGTTCCGTGGGCTCCAGCGGCACGAAAGGCGGGTCGATGACCCTGAACTTCACGTTCTCGGAACGCTTCTCCACCTCGCCGGAAATGTAGACCGACTCACGCCGTTCGATGAGCTTCCGGTACCGGTCCGAAAGCACCCTGTAGTCCCGGTTCAGTTGTTTCAGCTGCGCCTGCACCTTGGGGATGCTCTCCAGCTTCGCTTCCAGCATCTTCACCTGGTTGGCGTAGGCCTGGTCGCGAATCTTGAGCTCCGCGATGCGTGCCTCGGTCTCGGCCAGCATGGCCCGAACCTGCTGGTAGACCGGGTTCTCCTGCAGCTCCGCTGAAGGCCCCTGGGCCCGGGCCAGCTTTTTCAGCTCCTGCGCCCGCTGGGCCTTGAGCTCTTTCAGCATGGCCTTGAGCTGCACCACCTCGGGGTGTTTCTCCGTGTACTTCAGGAGCAGCGAATCCAGCTTGGCCTGCAGGGCCTCGATGCGCGGATCCAGGCTGGTGGTCAGCTCAGGCGAAGCGCCCCCCTCGTCGACGATCTCCCCCAGCAGGGACTCCGACTCGTCCTCCTCGTCCTCGAGCTGGCGCTCCAGCTCCTTGCGCCGGTTCTCCATCTCCTGCAGCTGCAGCTTGGCCATCTTCGAGCGGCTCTTGGCCTCCTGCAACCGCTCGTAGTAGGTCTCCACGTCCCCGGTGAGGTCGTCGATGTGCTTCTGCCGGAACTCCACCAGCCGGGTCTCCGCCGCCGTCAGCCGGCGCTCGTATTCAGCGATCTGTTGTTCGAGGAACTCCTGTGCGCCCACCGTTTCTTCGCGCTTCTCCCCCAGGGTTCCCTCCACGAAGATGGAGAGCAGCGACTGCACCATGAGCTTGGCCGTCTTGCGGTCCGGGTGCTGGAAGGAGATGGTGTAGAGGGAAGGGTTTCTCCTGTCCGCGGACAACCGGATGTTCTCGCGCAACTCGGTGAGCAGTTCCTCCTTCTCCAGGGCGCTGGTGACATCCAGGTCCAGGTCGGTCATGCGCATCAGCTTTTCCAGGTTTGGCCGGCTCAACATGGTCCGGCTCAGGACCGCGATACGCTGCTTGGTGTTGGGGTCCACCGTCAGCCCCTTCAGCAGGGGCTTGAGCACCCGGTTGGTATCCACGTAGACCCGCGCGCTGGCCAGGTACTCCTCCGGGATCTGGGCCACCCAGATCCACCCGGCGATGGATAGAATCCAGGCGGAGGTGAGGGCGGCCCATCGGTGACGCCAGATCCCCAGGGCATATTCCGTTATCTGGGCGAGAAGCTCCTGCATGATTCAGTTCACCTTCTGGCTTGGACGAAACCGGGTGGCGAATGCCGCCTCAGAACCAGGATTCGGGGATGATGATGATGTCACCCGGCCAGAGCGCAATGTTGGCGGAGATGTCCCCACCCCGCACCAGGTCGTCGAGGCGTACCGTGAAGGTCTGCTGCTTCCCTTCGAAATTTCGGATCAGCACGGCGTTGTTGCCATCAGCATAATCGGTGAGCCCCCCCACCTCGATCATGAGATCCAGCAGTGTCATGTGCTTGCGGAAGGGAATGCTCAGCGGCTTGCCGGCCTCTCCCACCACCCGGACCTGCTGGTAGGGAACGCCCACGAAACCGTTGACGATGACGCTCACCACCGCGTTCTTCACGTACTCGGAGTAGGCCTTCTCGATGTCCCGGGCAAGCTGGGCAGGCGTCTTGCCGCTTGCCTCGATGCCCTCCACCAGGCGGGTGGTGATCTTGCCGTCCGGCCGCACGGGCACCGTGACGGTCAGCTCGGGATTGCTCCAGACGAAAATCTCCACCGTATCGCCCGGGCCGATCAGGTAGTCGTACTCCTGCTGCGGGCTGATCTGATCTTGTGCGACCGGCGGTCGTGGCGTCGAGGAAGAACACCCCTGCAACAGCAACAGGGCAAGAATGGAAACAGCCAGGCAGAGCTTGTTGAATGGATACCACGACTTCTTCACTGAGAGTTCCTCCCTCTTGGCTTTGAATGGCGCCCCGGGAACCAGCCGGGGGCATGTTTCGTCTCCGGGCCGGGCAAACCCCCGGCTCCGGTGCCATCCATACGGCATGGCCGGAGTGTAGCACGAGCCCAAGCGCACCTGCCATCACGTAGCGGGACAGGGAATTCCAATTATGTCGTTCAGTTCTCAGGGAATCCCCAAATCGGGAACTGCAGCAGCCATTTCGCGGCCGTCCAGGGTTCACTCCAGCAGGCGGGGCATCAGCTCCACCAGGTTGCAGGGCCGCGTGCGATAGTCGAGCTGCGGGGAAAGCAGCTTGCTCCAGCCGTCCCGGCAGGCTCCCGTGGATCCCGGCAGGCAGAAGACGAAGGTGCCGTTGGCCACCCCGCCCACTGCCCGCGACTGCATGGTGGAGGTGCCAATACCCTCGTAGGAAAGTGTGCGAAACAGTTCCCCGAAGCCGTCCATCACCTTATCCAGCAGTGGCATCACCGCTTCGGGGGTCCCGTCCCGGCCGGTGAACCCCGTGCCGCCGGTGGTGACGATCACCTGCACGTCCGGATCCGCGATCCAGTGGGACACCTGCGCCCGGATCCGGTAGATGTCGTCCGGCACGATCTTCCTGTCCGCCAGCCTGTGCCCCTCCCCCTCCAGCAGCTCGACCAGGGCGCGGCCGGACTGGTCCGTCTCCTCGGTGCGGGTATCCGATACGGTCAGAACGGCGATGTTCAGCGGCACGAATTCTTTTTCCTGGTTCATCGGCACCTCTCGACATTTCAGCCCATGACATTCGTGAACCCCGGATTCTAGCAGCGAATCCCGCGACCGGCCCGGAAAGGGGATGACGTTCACATTCCCTTCCCTCCAGTGCCGTCAAAACCTTCCTTCCTGGTTCCCGGCGCCCGAAAAACCGCTACACTAAGTGTCTGCGAACTATACTTTGACCACGCTCCAGAAAACCGGACCGACCCCAGGGAGCGGGCACGTCGACCAGGTCTGAAGCAGGCTTCTCACGCGGCTTGGCGGATCCTCGAGCCGCGGATGCCCCACCGCCAGCGACGACTCCCATGGGAACGATCAAGCAGCACAAACTCGCCCAAGAATCCGGAGCGCCCCCCGGGGGCGCGGACGAACGGCACCAGCACGTGGTGATCATCGACGATCAGTCCACCGGGCGCACCATCCTCGAGCAGGTGGTGCAGAACATCTCCCCCAACATCACCCAGAGCTCCTTCGCCGACCCCTTCGAAGCGCTGGAGGCCTGCCGCAAGCGGCCACCGGATCTGCTCATCAC
>JALWGP010000212.1:0-9757 GCA_027038775.1 Sedimenticola sp.
GTGGTAGAGGTGGAGCCGGTCACCGGCGACGAGCCGGCGCTTCACCCGCCGCAGGCGCGCCACCCGGCCGTTTCGTTCCAGCCAGAGGGCGCCGCAGGCCATGGCCCGCTTGACGCGCCCCCGGCCGAGACCGGTGGCCGACGCCAGCAACGACACCGCATCCGCACCGTCCTCCTCCACCTCCAGGTGGAACTCGCGGCGGGCCGATCGCCCCTCTTCCACGGCCTTCGTCATCTTGGCGCCCGCCGACGGCTCCCTGCTACAATAGCCACCATGAGCGAATCCTCCTGCCTCAAGAACCACTTTCTCATCGCCCTGCCCAGCCTGCAGGATCCCAACTTTTCGCGCAGTGTAACCTACATCTGCGAGCACACCGACGACGGCGCCATGGGGCTCACCATCAACCGCCCCTCGCCCCTCGGCCTGGACGACATCCTCCAGCACATGGAGATCGAGCGCACGGAGCAGACCCCAGACGAGCTGCCCGTCTTCATCGGCGGGCCGGTGCAGGAGGACCGGGGCTTCCTGCTCCACTCCCCGCCCACGCGCTGGAAGTCCACCCTGGTGGTCACCGACGAGCTGGCGGTGACCACCTCCCAGGACATCCTCCAGGCCATCGCCCGGGGGGAGGGACCCGAGGAGGTGCTGGTGGCCCTGGGCTACGCCGGCTGGGGGCCGGGACAGCTGGAGCACGAGCTGCAGCAGGACAGCTGGCTGGTGGCCCCGGCCTCGAAGGAGATCCTGTTCCACACCCCGGTGGAGCAGCGCTGGGAGGCGGCCGCCGCCCTTGCCGGCGTGGACCTGAACCTCATCACCAGCACTGCCGGGCATGCTTGAATCGTGCATATCCGCTCCCCGTCCAACCACAGACACCACCTCGGCCTTGAAGGCGGTCTGCCGGGGGTCTGCAGCGGGACGTCCGAGGCCAGGGATGGCCGAGGCCGAACGTACACGGATGTACTCGCAGTGGTCCCGCTGCAGGCCCCCGGCAGGCCACCCTGGCACGACCTTCCGGCTGCCGACGAAATGACCACCGCAACCGAACAGACCCTCCTCGGCTTCGACTACGGCACTCGCAAGATCGGCGTGGCCGTGGGCCAAGCCCTCACCGGCACCGCCACGCCACTGACTACCCTGCGCCTGGTGAAGAACAAGCCCGACTGGGAGGGCATCGCCCGCCTCGTCGAGGAGTGGCAGCCCGACGCCCTGGTGGTGGGCCTGCCCTTCGAGATGGACGACTCGCCCGCCGAGGTCCACGACCAGGCGCGCCGTTTCGCCCGCCAGCTCGAAGGCCGCTTCCACCTGCCGGTGCACCTGGCCGACGAGCGCCTCACCTCGCGCGAGGCCTGGAGCCGCCTGGGCGGCCGCGCCATGAAGGACCTGGGCAGCATCGACGCCATGGCCGCCAAGCTCATCCTGGAAACCTGGTTCAGCCGCCGATGAACGGCCGGATCTTCATGCAGCACGACGCCATCCTGGACCTGGTCCAGGGTATGGCCCGCCTCACCCGCCACCAGCTCGGACAGCGCGGTATCGAGGATCCCGCCATGATCGGCATCCACACCGGAGGCGTCTGGGTGGCGCGCCAGCTCCAGCCCCTGCTGGGCATCGACGAACCCCTGGGTGAGCTCGACATCAGCTTCTACCGCGACGACTTCACCCGAATCGGCATGAATCCCCAGGTGAAACCCTCGAAGATCCCCTTCGAGGTGGAGGAGCGCCACATCATCCTGGTGGACGACGTCATCCAGTCCGGTCGCACCGTGCGCGCCGCCATGAACGAGATCTTCGACTTCGGCCGCCCCGCCTCCATCCTGCTGGTGACCCTCGTCGAGCGCAGCGGACGCGAGCTCCCCATCCAGCCCGACGTGGCCGGCCTGCAACCGCCCCTGGCCGACGACGAGCACATCCGCCTGGAAGGCCCGGACCCGCTCACCCTGCGCATCAGCGGCCGTCCCGGCGCCAGGGAGGAAACATGAGGGAGAACCTCCAGCTCAACGAGGCCGGCGAATTGCGCCACCTCCTCTCCATCGAGGGGCTGAAGCGCGAGCACCTCGAACACATCCTCGACATCGCCGAATCCTTCGCCGTGCTGCCGGGGCGCCAGGTGAAAAAGGTGCCCCTGCTGCGCGGACGGATCGTCACCAATCTCTTCTTCGAGAACAGCACCCGCACCCGCACCACCTTCGAGCTGGCGGCCAAGCTGCTCTCGGCCGACGTCATCAACTTCAACGTGAGCGTCTCCGCCACCTCCAAGGGTGAGACCCTGCTGGATACCCTGCGCAACCTCGAGGCGATGCACAGCGACCTCTTCGTGGTGCGCCACAGCCACTCGGGCGCCGCCCACTTCATCGCCCGCCACGTGGCTCCCGGCGTGAGCGTCATCAACGCCGGCGACGGCTGGCATGCCCACCCCACCCAGGCACTGCTGGACATGTTCACCATCCGCCGCCACAAGGGCGACTTCACCCCCCTGCGGGTGGCCATCGTCGGCGACATCCAGCACTCGCGGGTGGCCCGCTCCCAGATCATGGCCCTCAACACCCTGGGGGTCACCGAGGTGCGCATCATCGGCCCCTGCACCCTGCTGCCCGCCGAGGCGCGCAGCCTGGGGGTACACCTCTACCACGACCTGGAGTCGGGCCTGGAAGAGGTGGACGTGATCATCATGCTGCGCCTGCAGCGCGAGCGCATGGAGGGGGCGCTGCTGCCCTCGGCCCACGAGTACTTCCAGCTCTACGGCCTCACCGAGGCGCGGCTGAAGCGGGCGAAACCCGACGCCATCGTCATGCATCCCGGCCCCATCAACCGCGGCGTGGAGATCGCCTCGGAGGTGGCCGACGGTCCCCACTCGGTGATCCTGCAGCAGGTGAGCTACGGCATCGCCGTGCGCATGGCGGTGATGTCCCTGATCCTGGGCGCGCGCGGAGGCGGGAACGAATGAACCGGACTCCCAACATCCACGTCCACGGCGGCCGCCTCATCGACCCGGCCAACGGCATCGACGAACCGCTGGACCTGTGGCTGGCCAACGGCCGGGTGCTGGCGGTGGGCGAGGCCCCGCCGGGGTTCGAGGCGGAGGTGAC
Source organism: Sedimenticola sp. (assembly GCA_027038775.1). Lineage (GTDB taxonomy): Bacteria > Pseudomonadota > Gammaproteobacteria > Chromatiales > Chromatiaceae > Thiolapillus. The sequence continues at coordinate 3,087 of JALWGP010000212.1, forward strand.
CATCGACGCCGGGGGCCAGGTGGTCTGCCCGGGACTCATCGACCTGGGCGTCTACCTGCGCGAGCCGGGGTTCGAACACAAGGCCACCATCGCCAGCGAGAGCCGCGCCGCCGCCCGCGGCGGCATCACCACCCTGATCTGCATGCCCCAGACCGAGCCGGTGATCGACACGCCGGCGGTGTGGGAGCTGATCCGCCGCCGCGCCAAGGCCTGCGGCAACGCCCGGGTGCTGGCCATGGGCGCCCTGACCCAGGATCTCGCCGGCGAGCAGCTGGCCGAGATGGGCGCGCTGCAGGCGGCAGGCTGCGTGGCGGTGACCAACGGACGCAACCGCCTGGCCAACACCCTGGTGGCGCGCCGCGCCATGGAGTACGCCAGCACCTTCGACCTGCCGGTGGTGCTCTGCAGCGAGGACCCCCACCTCAAGGCCAGCGGCGTGGTCCACGAGGGGGCCGTGGCCACCCGCCTGGGGCTGCCCGGCATCCCCTCGGCGGCCGAGACGGTGGCGGTGGCGCGCGACCTGGCGCTGACCGAGCACACCGGCTGCCGCAGCCACTTCCACACTCTCTCCACCGGCCGCGCTGCGGAGATGATCGCCCAGGCGCGGCGCGCCAACCGCCGCATCAGCGCCGACGTGGCGGTGCACCAGCTCTTCCTCATGGAGACCGACGTGGACGGCTTCCGCGCCGAGTGCCGGGTGGACCCGCCCCTGCGAACCCACTCCGACCGCGAGCGGCTGCGCCAGGCGGTGGCCGAGGGCGAGATCGAGGTGATCTGCTCCGACCACCAGCCCCACGAGGCCGACGCCAAGAGCGAACCCTTCCCCGCCACCGCACCCGGCATCTCCGGGCTGGAAACCCTGCTGCCGCTCACCCTGAAGCTGGTGGAGGAGGGGGTGCTGGATCTGCCCCGGGCCATCGCCTGCCTCACCGCAGGCCCCGCCCGGGTGCTGGGGCTGGAGCAGGGCCGGCTGAGCCCCGGTGCCAGCGCCGACCTGTGCATCTTCGATCCCGGGGCGGTCTGGACCTTCCGCGCCGACGAGATGACCAGCGCCGGTCGCAACACCCCCTTCGACGGCTGGGAGTTCTGCGGCCGGGTCACCCACACCCTCTTCGAAGGGCGCATCACCTTTAAGCTCGAAAGACCATGAACAATCTTCATTGCTCAAGAAGTAGGATGGGCAAAGGCCACCAGGCCGTGCCCATCGACCTGCGGCGGGCACGCTGCGCTTTGCCCACCCTACGGAACTTCGAGGGGTGCCTTACCCAGGCTCTACAACCATGAACCATCGCGACACCATTTTTCTGGAAGAGGCACCCGTGCTAAACCACCGGGCCTGGCCCGGCGACCAGTTCGTGCTGCGGCTGGAGGCGCCGAAGTGTGCCCGCACCGCCCGGCCCGGCCAGTTCGTCCACCTCACCGTGGACCCCCTGCTGCCCCTGCGCCGCCCCATTTCCATCATGCTCGCCGCACCGGAAGAGGGCTGGATCGAGCTGCTCTACAAGAAGGTGGGCCGGGGTACGGCGCTGCTCTCGCAAAAACAGCCGGGAGAGACGCTGAGCCTGCTCGGCCCCATCGGACGCCCCTTTGAGGCGCGGCGCAGGCGTCCCCTCCTCCTCGGCGGCGGCGTGGGCATGCCACCCATGATCTTCTTCGCCGAGGCGCTGCGCAGGGGCGACTTCGAGCCGCTGGCGATCCTGGGCTCCGAGGTCCCTTTTCCCTTCGAACCGCAACCTTCCCGCCTGCCGGTGGCGGGCATGCCCGAGGGGGTCACGGCCACGCTGCCGCTGCTCGAAGAGTGGGGGGTGCCCTGCCGCCTCACCAGCGGCCAGCCCACGGAGGGGGTCCACCGGGGCTACGTCACCGATCTGGCGCGCATCTGGCTGGACTCGCTGGAGGAGAGCGCCCGCGCCGAGGTGGAACTCTTCGCCTGCGGCCCCCACCCCATGCTGGAGGGGGTGGTGGCGCTGGCGCGGGCGTTCGGCCTGCCGGTGCAGGTGTCGCTGGAGGAGTTCATGGCCTGCGGCGTGGGCGGCTGCGCCGGCTGCGTGGTGGAGGTGCAGACGGAAAAAGGCCCGGCCATGCAGCGGGTCTGCGTGGACGGGCCGGTGTTCGACGGCTACCGGGTCTTCAGTCAGTAGTCGTCGATGAGCATGGCGGCGTCCATGTCCCGGGCGCGGGTGCCCGGGGTGTTGTCGCCCAGCTTGATCATCAGCCGCACCTCGTTGGCCGAATCGGCGTGCTTGAGGGCGTCCTCCTCGGTGATCTCCCCCTCCAGGTAGAGCTCGTAGAGGGCCTGGTCGAAGGTGATCATGCCGTGCTCGCGGGAGCGCTTCATCAGATCCTTCAGCTCGTGGATCTCGCCCTTGAGGATCAGGTCCGAGGCCAGCGGCGTGTTGAGCAGCACCTCCACCGCGGCGCGGCGGCCGTTGCCGTCGGCCCGGGGAACGAGCTGCTGCGCCAGGATCGCCTTGAGGTTGAGAGAGAGGTCCATGAGCACCTGGGTGAGCCGCTCCTCCGGGAAGAAGTGGAGGATCCGCTCCAGCGCCTGGTTGGCGTTGTTGGCGTGCAGCGTGGAGAGCACCAGGTGGCCGGTCTCGGCAAAGGTAAGAGCGTGTTCCATCACCTCGCGGGTACGGATCTCGCCGATGAGAATCACGTCCGGCGCCTGGCGCAGGGTGTTCTTCAGCGCCACCTCGTAGGACTCGGTGTCGATGCCCACCTCACGCTGGCTGACGATGCACCCTTGATGGTGGTGTAGGTACTCGATGGGGTCCTCGATGGTGATGATGTGGCCGTCACCGTGGCGGTTGCGATAGCCGAGCATGGCCGCCAGTGAGGTCGATTTACCCGTGCCGGTGGCACCCACGAAGATGATGAGGCCACGCTTGATCATGGCCAGATCCTTGAGGACGGGTGGCAGCTTGAGATCTTCGAAATCGGGAATGCGGGTCTCGATGCGCCGCAGCACCATGGCCACGGCGTCCCGCTGCACGTAGGCGCTCACGCGGAAGCGGCCGATGCCCTCGGCGCTGATTCCGAAGTTGCACTCCTTGGTGTGGCGGAACTCCTCGCGCTGTTCCGGCGACATGAGGGTGTAGGCCAGGTCCCGCGTCTGTTCCGCGGTGAGTACCGTCTTGGCCACGGGCCGGATGCGGCCGTCCACCTTCATGGAAGGGGGGCGGCCCACGGTGATGAACAGGTCCGAAGCCTTTTTGTCCGACATCAACCGGAGCAGATCGTTGAACTCCATCTCGCTGTACCTCTGACTGTATTCTGTGTGCCGGGCCTGCAGGGGCTCAGCTGAAAGTCTCCTTGTTCTGCGCCCTGGCGCGCGCATCCTGGCGGGTGATCAGACCTCGCTCCAGCAACTCCTGCAGGTGCTGGTCGAGGGTTTGCATGCCCACCGCCTGGCCGGTCTGGATGGCGGAGTACATCTGCGCCACCTTGTCCTCGCGGATGAGATTGCGGATGGCCGGCGTGCCGATCATGATCTCCCAGGCCGCCAGCCGGCCACCGCCCACCTTCTTCAGCAGGGTCTGGGCGATGACGGCGCGCAACGACTCCGAGAGCATGGAACGCACCATGGACTTCTCGCCGGCGGGAAAGACGTCCACGATGCGGTCGATGGTCTTGGCCGCCGAACTGGTGTGCAGGGTGCCGAAGACCAGGTGGCCGGTCTCCGCGGCGGTCAGCGCCAGGCGGATGGTCTCCAGGTCCCGCAGCTCGCCCACCAGGATGATGTCCGGGTCCTCCCGCAACGCGGAGCGCAACGCCTCGGAGAAGCCCAGGGTGTCGCGGTGCACCTCGCGCTGGTTGATGAGACACTTCTTGCTCTGGTGCACGAACTCGATGGGATCCTCGATGGTGAGGATGTGACCATAGAGGTTGTCGTTGATGTAGTCGATCATGGCCGCCAGGGTGGTGGACTTGCCCGATCCCGTGGGTCCGGTGACCAGCACGATGCCGCGGGGGTTCTCGCAGATGGTCTTGAAGGTGGGCGGCGCGTTGAGGTCCTCGAGCGTCCAGACCTTGGAAGGAATGGTGCGGAAGACCGCCGCGGCGCCCCGGTCCTGGTTGAAGGCGTTGACACGGAAGCGGGCCAGGCCGGGGATTTCGAAAGAGAAGTCCACCTCGAGGAACTCCTCGTAGTCCCGCCGCTGCTTGTCGTTCATGATGTCGTAGACCAGCGAGTGGACCATCTTGTGGTCCAGCGCGGGCACGTTGATGCGGCGGATGTCCCCGTCCACGCGGATCATGGGCGGCAGGCCGGCGGAAAGATGGAGGTCCGAAGCGTTGTGCTTGACGCTGAAAGCGAGAAGTTCGGTAATATCCATGGATTCCCCTTCTTAATCGTGGTGCGTGATGCAACAGCCGGTGCAGCCAGGCGAGACGACTCCATCCCGGATAAGAGAAAGGCTAACACAGGTACAGGAGCGGTTGAGCACCTTTGCCCGAACTTGTGAACGGGATCCTGTCGACATCCAGCTGATCGCGGTGAGCAAGACCCGGCCGGCGGAGGAGATCCGGGTCGCCTTCGAGGCGGGGCAGCGCGCCTTCGGCGAGAACTACCTGCAGGAGGCGCTGCCCAAGATCCGGGAACTGGCGGACCTGCCCATCGAATGGCACTTCATCGGCCGCATCCAGTCCAACAAGACCCGCGACATCGCCGCCCGCTTCCACTGGGTGCACGCCCTGGCCAGCGCGAAACACGCGCGCCGGCTCAGCGAACAGCGGCCCGGGGAACTGCCGCCGCTCCAGGTCTGCATCCAGGTCAACATCAGCGGCGAGGCGAGCAAGGGGGGCGTGGCACCGGAGGAGACGGCGGAGCTGGCCCGCCTCGTGGCCACGCTGCCCCGGCTGCGACTGCGCGGCCTGATGACCATGCCCCCCGCCGGCAGCAGCGAGGCGGAGCAGCACCGCATCTTCGGCGCCCTGCGAACGCTTAGGGACCAACTCAATGCGGAAGAGGGGCTGGAGCTGGACAGCCTTTCCATGGGCATGAGCGGCGACATGGAGGCAGCCGTCTGCGAAGGCGCTACAATGGTGCGCATCGGCACCGCAATCTTCGGACCCAGACAATGAAAACGATCGCCTTCATCGGCGGCGGCAACATGGCCGGCGCCCTCATTCACGGGCTCGTCGAGGACGGCACCGATCCCGGCCGCATCCTGGTGGCCGAGCCGGACGCCACCCGCCGGGAACAGCTGGCGGTGCGCTTCGGCGTGCGCACCACGGAGGACAACACCGCAGCCGCCCAGGAGGCGGAGATCCTGGTGCTGGCGGTGAAGCCCCAGGTGCTGCCGCAGGTGGCGAAGGCGCTGGCGCCGGCCCTGGCGCAGAACCAGCCGCTGTGCATCTCCATCGCCGCCGGCATCCGCCACGCGGCGCTGCAGGCGTGGCTGGGCGAAGGGGTGCCGCTGGTGCGGGCCATGCCCAACACGCCGGCCATGCTCCAGTCGGGCGCCACCGGCCTCTACGCCCCGCCCCCGCTGGACGAGGCGCAGCGGGAGGCGGCGGAGCACGTGCTGCGCGCCGTGGGGGTGGTGATCTGGGTGGAGGAGGAGTCGCTGATGGACGCAGTGACCGCCGTCTCCGGCAGCGGTCCAGCCTACTTCTTCCTCTTCATGGAGGCGATGGAGCAGGCCGCCATCGAACTGGGGCTGCCCGCCGAGACGGCGCGGCTGCTGGTGCGCCAGACCGCCCTGGGGGCCACGCGCATGGCGCTGGAGAGCGAGCTGGACCTGCCCACCCTGCGCCTGGGCGTCACCTCTCCCGGCGGCACCACGGAGCGGGCCATCCACGCCTTCGAGGAGGGCGGACTGAGACGGCTGGTACACCGGGCGCTCGAAGCCGCCAGGGACCGTTCGCAGGAGCTCTCCCGGGAGCTGGAGCGGTCGTGATGGGCAGCGACTACCTCACCAACCCCCTGGTCTTTCTCTTCCAGACCCTTTTCGACCTCTACATCCTGGTGGTGCTGCTGCGCTTCCTCCTGCAGCTGGTGCGCGCCGACTTCTACAACCCCATCTCCCAGTTCGTGGTGAAGATCACCTCCCCCCTGCTGCTGCCCCTGCGGCGGGTGGTCCCGGCGGTACGCGGTCTGGACACCGCTTCCCTGGTGCTGGCCTGGGGGCTCAAGACCCTGGAGCTGGTGCTGGTGCTCTGGTTCACCGCCGGCAGCCTCTCGCTGCTGCTGCCCCTGCTCATGGCCATTCCCGAGCTGGTGGAGCTGACCATCAACATCTTCTTCTGGGCCATCCTCATCCAGGCCATCCTCAGCTGGGTCAACCCCGGCGTCTACAACCCCGCCAGCGCCCTGCTCTACAGCCTCACCCTGCCGCTGCTGCGGCCGGCCCAGCGCATCATCCCCCCCATCGGCGGCATCGACCTCTCACCCATGGCGGTGATGCTGGGGCTGATCGTGCTGAAGATGCTCATCCTGCCACCCCTGCGGGGGCTGGCCGTGACGCTCGGCGCATGAGCGACTGGTATCGCCGCGACGGAGGTGACCTGCTGCTGTTCCTCCGCGTCCAGCCCCGCGCCGGCCGCAACGCCTTCGGCGAGATCCTGGAGGGCCGCCGCAAGCTCTATCTCAAGGCGCCTCCCGTGGACGGCAGGGCAAACCAGGAACTCGTGCGCTTTCTCGCCAAGTCGCTGGGGGTGGCGAAGAG
>JALWGP010000212.1:9767-11030 GCA_027038775.1 Sedimenticola sp.
GGCGAAGAGACAGGTGGAGATCGAGTCGGGGGAGACGGGGCGCAACAAGCGGCTCCGCATCCGGGGGCTGGAGGCCCTGCCGGAGAAACTGCCGGAAAGGTGAAAAAAGGCACCGGCCGGGAACTTTTCGCCCAATTAGCACTCTCACCCTCCGAGTGCTAACATTGAAATGCGGCCGGTGATTCCATACATGGTGACCGGCCGGGGAATCTTCAAGGGGGGATCCGGACATGAGCAAGGAAATCACTACTGCAGTACTGCCCACGGGCAGCATGGAAGCCTACGTGACCGCAGCCTTTCAGCTGCCCATGCTCACCCAGGAAGAGGAACACGATCTGGCGGTCCGCTGGCGCGACCACCAGGACCTGGAGGCGGCCCGCCAGCTGGTGCTGAGCCACCTCCGCTTCGTGGTGCGCATCGCGCGCCAGTATGCCGGCTACGGCCTGCCCCAGCCCGACCTGATCCAGGAGGGCACCATCGGCCTGATGAAGGCGGTGCGACGCTTCGACCCCGACATGGGGGTGCGCCTGGCCTCCTTCGCCGTGCATTGGATCAAGGCGGAGATCCACGAGTTCATCCTGCGCAACTGGCGCATCGTCAAGATCGCCACCACCAAGGCGCAGCGCAAGCTTTTCTTCAACCTGCGCTCGAGCAAGAAGCGCCTGGGCTGGTTCACCGAGCAGGAGATCCAGGAGGTGGCCGAGGATCTGGGCGTGAAGCCCGAGGAGGTGCGCGCCATGGAGGCCCGCCTCAACAACTACGACATGGCGCTGGAACCCGCCACCGGCGACGAGGAAGAGGGACACCTGGCGCCCATCAGCTACCTGCCGGACATGCGGATGGAACCCTCCAACCTGGTGGAGGCCGAGGACACCGAGCGCGACGAGCACGAGCGCCTCTACGAGGCCATGGCGGAGCTGGACGAGCGGAGCAAGGAGATCCTGCGCCGCCGCTGGCTGAGCGAGAAGAAGTCCACGCTCCACGAGCTGGCCGAGGAGTACGGCGTCTCCGCCGAGCGCATCCGCCAGATCGAGAAGGCGGCCATGAAGAAGCTGCAGGCCCGGATGGCGGCGTGATGAATCCTCTTCCCTTCCCCGGAACCCGCCTCACCGGCGGGTTTCTTGTGCCTGGAATGTGGATTTTTCCGGGACGCCGGGTCCAGGACCCTTTTCCGGCCGACTCGCGGAGGCCTCCCGCCTGGCGGGAAAAGGCGGCTGGCCGGAGCGCAGCGACTCCATCCGCCCCGCCGCGCGGGAGATCAGC
>JALWGP010000213.1 GCA_027038775.1 Sedimenticola sp.
GGAGTGGGTCGTCGCCCACGTGGCGCAGGAGACTCCCGCCGATCCCCGCCCGGCGCTGGAATACGTGCTCGACGGAGACGCGGAGCTCCGCGCGGTGGAAGCCGCCCTCGCGGAAGCGGAGAGGGAGAACGACGGCCCGCGCCTCGCCGAGCTGCACGCCCGCTTCGAGGCCATCGGCGGCTACCGGGTGCGCAGCCGCGCCGCGGAGCTGCTGCACGGGCTGGGCTTTCGCGCCGGCGAGGAGCGGCGGCCCGTGGCGCACTTCTCCGGCGGCTGGCGCATGCGCCTCAACCTGGCCCGCGCCCTGCTCTGCCGCTCCGACCTGCTGCTGCTCGACGAGCCCACCAACCACCTGGACCTCGACGCCGTGATCTGGCTGGAGGGCTGGCTGAGACGCTACCCCGGCACCCTGCTGCTCATCTCCCACGACCGGGAGTTCCTCGATGCCGTGTGCGACCACGTCATCCACATCGAGGAGGAACGGCTGACCCTCTACCGCGGCAACTACAGCGCCTTCGAACGGGTGCGCGCCGAGCACCTGGCCCACCGGCAGGCCGAGTACGAGAAGCAGCAGCGGGAGATCGCCCACATCCGCGGCTACATCGACCGCTTCCGCGCCAAGGCGACCAAGGCGCGCCAGGCGCAGAGCCGGCTCAAGGCCCTGGAGCGCATGGAGCGGATCGCACCGGCCCACGTGGACTCGCCCTTCCACTTCACTTTCCGCCAGCCGGAGAAGCTGCCCCGCCCGCTGCTGGGACTGGAAGGGGTTTCCTGCGGCTACGGCGGCAACCCGGTGCTCTCCGGCGTGAACCTCGTCCTCTCGCCCGGCGACCGCATCGGCCTGCTGGGCCCCAACGGCGCCGGCAAGTCCACCCTGGTCAAGCTGCTGGCGCAGCGGCTGGAACCCCTGTCGGGCAGGCTGGAGGCGGCCCGCGACCTGCACATCGGCTATTTCGCCCAGCACCAGCTGGAGCAGCTCCACCCCGACCACTCCCCCCTGGAGCACCTGCTGCAGATCGAGCCCGCCCTGCGGGAACAGGAGGCGCGCGATTACCTGGGCGGGTTCGGTTTCAGCGGCGACCGGGCACTGGCGAAGGTGGCCCCCTTCTCTGGCGGCGAGAAGGCGCGCCTCGCCCTCGCTCTCCTGGTGTGGCAACGGCCCAACCTGCTGCTGCTCGACGAGCCCACCAACCACCTGGACCTGGAGATGCGCCAGGCGCTGGCGCTGGCACTGCAGGCGTTCGACGGTGCCCTGGTGGTCATTTCCCATGACCGTCACCTGCTGCGCACCACCACCGACGAGCTGCTCCTGGTGCACGACGGTGGCGTACGACCCTTCGACGGTTCCCTGGACGACTACCCGGCCTGGCTGGCACAACGGAGGAGGGGCCGGACGGAGGCTGACACCAGGTCCTCCCCTCGGGAGGACCGCAAGGCGGAGCGGCGCGCCGCCGCAGCCAGGCGCCAGGCGCTGCAACCGCTGAAGAAACGGCTGCAGGAAGCGGAGCGCAGGCTCGAGGCCCTGCACCGGCGCCAGGCCGAGCTGGAAACGGCACTGGCGGACAACGACCTCTACCTGCCGGAGAACCGCGAGAGGCTGAAGGAACTGACGCGGGAGAAACACGAGGTGGACCGCACCTGCGAGGAGCAGGAGCTGGCCTGGATGGAGGCGGCGGAGGCGCTGGAAGCGGCGCATAAGTAGCCAGTGGTCAGTGGCTGGTAGTCAGTCGTCAACAGTCGGCACTCAGTGGTTGGGAGACCCCTCATCTTGCTGTCTGCTAACCTCCATGAGCCCGTGGTTCACCCCGGATCATGGAAGGACACCATGTAGGAGCGGCGTCCCCGCCGCGAGCCTGCCATGGCGGAATTGCCTTCGTCGTTCGGCACGGGGACGCGCCTCCTGCAATTGAATCCCCAGCGCCCTCTTTGGTTATTTCCACACTGACTGCTGACGACTGACTACCAGCCGCTGACTTCTATCCCTCCTCAAGCAAATCCGGCAGGAAGAGTTCGTTCACCAGGATCGGCTTGCCGGCGTACCGGAACAGGGTGCGCCGTCCCCACACCGACTCCGGCCGCACCTCGACGTGGCCGGTGGCCACGTCGAAGAGCCGGTGCCTGGGCTGAAAGCGGGCGATCTGCACCCGCTCGCGCCTGGTGTGGGGATCAGCGAAGAGCACCGCGCCCAGCGGCTTGTCGCGCAGCAACGCCAGGCGGCGCGCGGCACCCCTGAGGCTGGCCGCCGGCATCAGGGTGCGGGCGAAGACCTGGGGACGACCATCGCACAGCAGCTCCACCTCGCGCACCAGGCAGGCGGCCCGCGGCCCCAGCCCCAGCAGCTGGCGCTCGCTGTTGAACACCCGGCCCCAGCACTGGGAGATCACCCGTACGCGAAAGCGCCCCGGGCAGGCCGCGGTGACCCGCCGTGTGAGCGAAGCCTCATCCTGCAACCAATGGTGGACGCGCTCGGACAGGCCGGGCGGCCGGCCTGCTTCCAGCTCGAACCAGTGGGGCTCACCAAGAGAACGGTTCTGGCGATAGGACATGGAGCGCAGGGGATCAGCGGCCGAGATCCCGCGCGATGCGGATCACTTCGGAAATGGCCCGCAGCCGGCGCATGATGGCCGCCAGGTGCTTGCGGTCGCGCACCGTGATCACCAGGTGGAGGGTGGAGGTGGAACCGTCCCGTTCCTCGCTGCGGATGTCGTCGATGTTGGAACCCATGGAGGCGATGGCCGAGGCGATGGTGGCCAGCATGCCCCGCTTGTTGGTCACCGTGATGTCGAGGGCGGTGGCGAACTCCCCCTCGATCTCCTTCTCCCACTGCACGTCCAGCCAGTCGGCCTCGGCGCGGCGCTCGTCCAGCACGTTGGGGCAGTTCTGGTGGTGCACCACCAGCCCCCTGCCGGGGTGGAAGATGGCGATCACGGGGTCGCCGGGAATGGGACGGCAGCACTTGCCGAACTTCACCACCATCCCCTCGGTGCCGCGGATGGTGATCTGTTCCGTCGACTCGCCCTCTTCCCTGGAGGGCACGCGCGCCAGCAGGGCGCCCGCCACCAGCTTGGCCATGCGATTGCCCAGGCCGATGTCCACCAGCAGGTTCCACAGGCTCTCCACCTTGAGCTGTTCCAGCACCTGGTCCATGCGGTCGATGTCGATGTAGTGGAGACTGGTGCCGTATTTCTCCAGCTCGCGTTCCAGCAGGCGGCTGCCCAGCTCCGCCGCCTCGTCCTCCTCCAGCCGCTTGAGGTGGCTGCGAATGGAGGCGCGCGCCTTGCCGGTGACCACGAAGTCGAGCCAGGCGGGATTGGGCCGGGCCTCCTCGCTGGTGAGGATCTCCACCGTCTGGCCGTTGCGCAGGCGGGTGCGCAGGGGCACCAGCCGCTTGTCCACCCGGGCCGCCACGCACCGGTCGCCCACGTCGGAGTGGATGGCGTAGGCGAAGTCCACCACGGTGGCACCCTTGGGCAGCACCTTGATCTGTCCCTGGGG
>JALWGP010000214.1 GCA_027038775.1 Sedimenticola sp.
ACATACCGCGCGCGGACGGGCCATCGACGAACCCGGATCGGTGCGGTCCCGTCTCGTCCCGCGGAGGCGGATCGGATAGAGGATCGGACGATGCTCGACGGCCATCCCCGCATCCAGGCTGACCTGCGTTCCCGGCTGGCCTGGGGCGAGAGCTACGCCCTGCAGCCGCTGGACGACGCCGGGCGCGAAGCGTTGCTGCTGAAACAGGCGCAGCAACGCGGTCTGCAGATGCAGCCGCAGGCCGCCGCCTGGATGGTGACCCACTGCAGCCGGGACCCGCGCCGGCTGCTGGAGCTGCTGGCCCGCCTCGACGAAGCCTCGCTGGCCAGCCGACGCCCCCTCACCCTCCCCTTCGTGCGCGAACAGCTCGGCGCCGCCGAATGAGGCCCTCCCTCACCCGAACCGCCCACGAACGCCTGCGGCAGCACCTGCACGCGGGCGACATCGCCGTGGACGCCACCGCCGGCAATGGCCACGATACCCTCTTCCTGGCGCGGGAGGTGGGTCCCGAAGGTCACGTCTTTGCCTTCGACATCCAGCCACAGGCCCTGGAAGAGACCCGCAAGCGGCTCGAGGAGGCGGGCGCGGAGTCCCGCGTCACGCTGCTGCACGCGGGCCACGAGGAGATGGAGGCGCGCCTGCCCCGCGAGGTGCACGGCCGCCTGGCGGCGGTGATGTTCAACCTGGGCTACCTGCCGGGCAGCGACAAGCAAGTGGTGACCACGCCCGTCACCACCCTCCAGGCGCTGGAGCAGGCGACACGGCTGCTGGCGCCCGGCGGCCTGCTCAGCATCCTCGCCTACCGCGGCCACCCCGGGGGCCGGGAGGAGGCAGACGCCGTGCACGAGCCGCTTTCGGCCTTGCACGGGTTCACGCTGGAGACCATCGAGTCGCCCGGTCCCGTGCTGTTCATGGCCCGCAAGGAGAGGATATGATGCCGCCATGCCCAAGGTGATCGTCGACCCCGCCTCCCGCTCCCTGGACCACCGCTTCGCCGTGGTCCACACCAGGCGCAGGTCGCGCGAGCGCTTCGCCGAGGGCTGCGTCACCCTGGTGGAATCGGAGGCCGCCGCCATCGAGGGCTCCGATCCCCGGCGCCAGCGTTACGGCGCCATCGTCTACGGTCCCTCCACCTCCTCGGAAGGGATGCACATCTACTACCTGGTGCGCTGGTTGACCTGAAACCCCGGACAGCAGTCATTTCGAGCACAACGGGAAATGGAGCTTTTTCAAATGGCAACCATCGACTTCATCCGGCACGGCGAGCCCGAGGGCGGCCGCCTCTACCGCGGTGCCACCGTGGACGATCCCCTGAGCGAAAAGGGTTGGCGCCAGATGTGGCAGGCGGTGGGCGAAACCTGCCACTGGGACCGCATCGTCAGCTCACCGCTGCAGCGCTGCCTCGCCTTCGCCGAGGCGCTGGCGGAGCGCCACGGCCTGCCGCTGGAGAGCGACGCCGAGCTGCGCGAAGTGGGCTTCGGAGACTGGGAGGGACTCTCCCCCGGCGAGGTGGAGCAGCGGGACCCGGAAGGCTACGCCGCCTTCTACCGCGACCCGGTGGCGTGCCGCCCGCCGGGAGCGGAAGACCTGCTCCACTTCGGCCGCCGGGTGGCCACCGCCTACGACCGCATTGCCCGCTCCGGCAAGGGGCCCCGGGTGCTGGTAGTGGCCCACGCCGGCGTCGTCCGGGCGGCACTGGGCCACGTGCTCCAGGCGCCTCCCGGGAGCTGGTACCGGGTGAAGGTGGACAACGCCGGCATCACCCGCTTCCTGCACCACGACGGCATCGACCAGCTCCTCTTCCACAACCGGCGACGGCTGCCCTGAACGGCAGCCTACATCACTATATCGCCATAAAATGAATATTGACGGACATCAAATCCCTTGCAGAATGCATTGACTATTATCAATGTAGGACGCACTGCCGTTCCAGGGCCACCAACAAGAACAACAACGGCCATCGAAAACCAAATCACACCAAACGACCCCCAGGAAGTCTTCCTGATGCAGGATGTCATGAATGGGAGCTGGAGGATGAAACCATGCTGACCTTTGCCGAACTCAACGCACAGAACCACAGGATCACGGAACTGACCAACGTGCTCTCGAAACTGCTCTCCGATCGCTCGCTGTGCGACTCGAGCATCACCTGCGATCTCTTCTACCAGTACGTGGAGGAGGTGAAGAAGCACCTCGAGATCACCGACCGCAAACTCTACACCCAGCTGCTCACCAGCGGCGACAACCGCATGACCACCGTGGCCAGCCGCTTCATGGGCGGCTCCAAGGAGATCAAGCGCATCTTCAATGCTTTCATCAGGAAATGGTGTGACCCCAGGCACCACGCGCTGAAAGTGGCCGATTTCGAGGAGTTCTCGCGCGCTACCGACGAAATGTTCGGCATGGTGCTCGACCGGATTCAGGACGAGGTGGAGCACCTCTATCCGCTGCTGCGCGAGGTGCGCGGCGACAACCTGCGCGCCGCCTGACCGGAGACGCCGGTCCAGCGGGGGATGGCGGACGAGGGTCGCCATCCCCTTTCTTTTTGGTCAGCGGGAAAAGGGGGTATGCTTCGGAAACGGCAACCTCGGCGACGACCGAATGGAAAAATCCCGAACCCACCCGCACCACCGCAAGGTGGACGAGCATACCTGGCTCATCGACACCGGGCTCAACCGGCCCGGCCACACCGGCTGCTACCTGGTCCGCTCCGGCAACGAGCTGGCCTTCGTGGACTGCGGCGCCTCCACCTCCGTTCCCGGCCTGCTGCAGGCCCTGCAAGAGCTGGGCTTCCGGCGGGAGCAGGTGCGCTACATCCTTCCCACCCATGTCCACCTGGACCATGCGGGGGGCGCCGGCAGGCTGCTGGAGCTCTGTCCCGCCGCCCTCCTCGCCACCCACCACCGGGGGCTGCCGCACATGATCGACCCTGGCCGGCTGCAGCAGGGTGCCATGGCGGTCTACGGCGAAGCGGCCTTCCGCCGCCTCTTCGGCGACCTGGTGCCGGCCCCCGAGTCCCGCTGCCGGGCGCTGGAGGAGGGCGACACCCTCCCGCTGGGCGACACCGCCCTGCGGTTCCTCGACACCCCAGGCCACGCCAACCACCACGGCTGCTTCTTCGATCCGCGCGGCGGCAACCTCTTCACCGGGGACACCTTCGGCCTGCGCTACCCCGAGCTGGACGCTGCCGGAAGTCCCTTCCTTCTGGCCACCACCACGCCGGTGGCCTTCGACCCGGATGCCTGGAACCGCTCTCTCGAGAAGATGATGGCGCTCGAGCCCGAGCGGGCCTGCCTCACCCATTTCGGTCCGCTGGAGGCGCCCGCCCGCTGGCTTCCGCTGCTGCAGGCCAGCCTGGAGACCCACGTGCGCATCGCGCTGGAAGAGGAGGAAAACCCGGAGGAGGGGCGCGAGGAACGGCTGAGGGAGGCGCTGAAGGAACGGATCCTGGAGGCGGCACAAGCGCATGGCGCCCTGCCCGGGAAGGACGAGGTGGAGTCCCTGCTGGAGATCGACATCGGGCTCAATGCCCAAGGCCTGGCGGTGTGGCTGGCGCGGCGCGCGCGCAGGCGGGAAAAAGGTTTATAATGCGCAGCTTACTCCAGATTCCGGCAACCTGAGCAGCATGCAACAGTATCCGACCGACGACCTGCGCATCCGTGCCATCAAAGAGGTGGTGCCGGCGCGCGTCCTGCACGAACGCTACCCCATCACGGAAGAGGCGGCCAGGACGGTCTTCGAGACCCGCCAGCAGATCCACCGCATCCTCCACGGTGAGGACGACCGCCTGCTGGTGGTGATCGGTCCCTGCTCCATCCACGACATCGATGCCGCCATGGAGTACGCCAGCCGGCTGAGGGAACAGAAGGAGCGGCTGGCGGACGACCTGCTGGTGGTCATGCGGGTCTACTTCGAGAAGCCGCGCACCACCGTGGGCTGGAAGGGGCTGATCAACGACCCCAACCTGGACGAGTCCTTCGAGATCAACAAGGGGCTGGAACTGGCACGCAAGCTGCTGCTGGACATCAACAGCCTGGGGCTGCCCACGGGCACCGAGTTCCTCGACCTCATCTCACCCCAGTACATCGCCGATCTCATCAGCTGGGGTGCCATCGGTGCCCGCACCACCGAGAGCCAGGGCCACCGCGAGCTGGCCTCGGGTCTCTCCTGCCCGGTGGGCTTCAAGAACGGCACCGACGGCACCATGCGCGTGGCCGTGGACGCCATCCGCGCCGCCGAACGGCCGCATGTTTTCATGTCCATGACCAAGGAAGGCCACTCGGCCATCTTCGCCACCACCGGAAACAACGACACCCACATCATCCTGCGCGGCGGGCAGCGCCCCAACTACGATGCCGAGTCGGTGAACATCGCCGCCGAGGAGATGGAGAATGCCGGGCTGACGCCCCGGCTGATGATCGACTTCAGCCACGCCAACAGCCGCAAGCAGCACGACAAGCAGCTGGAGGTGGGACGCGACGTGGCAGGCCAGATCGCCCGTGGCGACATGCGCATCATCGGCGCCATGATCGAAAGCCACCTGGTGGGCGGCCGCCAGGACCTGGTGCCCGGCAAACCACTCACTTACGGCCAGAGCATCACCGACGCCTGCCTGGCCTGGGAGGACAGCGTGCCGCTGCTGGAGCAGCTGGCGGAAGCGGTACGCGAACGCCGCGAGCGCTGAGGACTGCTCAGAACTCGTCGAACCCCGCCTTGCGGAACCACTCCTTCGCCTTCTCGGCATCGGCCTCCACGCCGTTCCCCTCCTGGTACATCATGGCCAGGGTGGTCATGGAGCCCTGCAGTCCCTGCTCCGCCGCCTTCTCGAACCACTCCACCGCCTTCCGCGGGTTCTTCTCGGCGCACTCTCCCTCCAGGTACATGAAGGCCAGCCCATGTTGTGCCAGGGCGTGGCCCGCCTCTGCCGCCGCTTTCATGTACTTGTAGGCCACCAGGGGGTTTTCCACCATGCCCAGGCCGTTCTGCGCCATGATGGCCACCC
Source organism: Sedimenticola sp. (assembly GCA_027038775.1). Classification (GTDB taxonomy): domain Bacteria; phylum Pseudomonadota; class Gammaproteobacteria; order Chromatiales; family Chromatiaceae; genus Thiolapillus. The sequence goes on from JALWGP010000214.1 coordinate 5,003, forward strand.
GGTACTGGGCCTCGGCCTCCCCGGCCTCGGCCAGGGGCTCGAGCAGTTCGGCGGCCTGCACGAAATGCTTGGCCTCGAAGGCGGCGATGCCGCTGCTGAGCGCCATTTCACGATCCTCTACATCCCGATCATCGGACATGTCACAACTCCGCGGTTCTCGATGTTCTAGACTGAAGGCATTGTAGCCCAGGCAACGAGGGACCATTCACGGGCGAACGACAGGGAAAACCCCAATTGCGCCGGGCGCTTCGAGCCCCTAGGGTGATGAGCATGAAACTTTCGGGAACAAACGGACTTGGCAGGATAGTGATGGCGGCCGGGCTGCTGCTGGCTGCCGGCGCGGCAGCGGCACAGCTGCCCGCCCCGGGTCTCCAGCAGAAGCGGTTCCTGGCGGCTGAACAGGCACTGAAGAAGCACCAGACCACCCTTTTCGAACAGCTGAAATCCGCTCTCGCAGACTATCCGCTGCTTCCCTACCTGGAGTACCAGGCGCTCCTGCAGCGCCTCGACCGGGCCACCCCGGAAGAGGTGGAAAGCTTCCTCGAGCGGCACGCGGACACTCCGCTTGCGCAGAGGCTGCGCGTGCGCTGGCTCAACCGCCTGGCCAAGCGGAAGGAGTGGAGCAGCTATCTCCGCTTCTACCTTGCCGACGGGAACGTCACCCGCCAATGCCACTACCTGCACGCCCTGATCCGGGAAGGCCGGCGCGAAGAGGCCTTTTCCCGGGTGGAGCCCCTGTGGCTGCACGGACGCTCACGCCCCAAGGCCTGCGACCCCGTGTTCCAGGCATGGCGCGAGGCGGGCGGACTCAGCGAGGAGCTGGTGTGGGAGCGCATCGACCGTGCCATGAGGCTCGGCCAGCTCCGCCTGGTCCGTTACCTGAAGCGCCTGCTGCCCGAGGACCAGCGCCCCTGGGCGGATCTCTGGCTCCAGCTCAGGCGCAAGCCGGAGCTGGCCCTCACGGCCAAACGCCTGCGGCAACCCCACCCCATGCGTGACCGGATGCTGGCCTATGCCGTCGTTCGCAGGGCCGGCGGTGATCCCCTGGCGGCGCTGGAGCTGTGGCAGGAGCTGGAACGCCGCTACGACCTGGACGGGGAGGCACGCCGGCGGGCGGTACGCACCTTGGCCAGGGGGCTGCTGCGCGAGGAGGACCCGGCAGCGTGGGACTTCTTCCGGCAGCTCGAGGAGAAGGAGGAGGATTCCGGGCTGCTGGAGAGGCGGATCCTCGCAGCGCTCTTTCGCCAGCAATGGGAGGAGGCGCTTGCCTGGATCGAGGAGCTGCCGGAGACCGCCCGGCAGGAAGAGCGCTGGCGCTACTGGAAGGCGCGCAGTCTCGAACAGCTGGGAAAGCGGGGCCTGGCGGAGCCCCTCTACCGAGAGCTGGCGCGGGAACGCAGTTTCTACGGATTCCTCGCCGCCGACCACGCGGGCCTCCCCTACAACCTGAACCAGGACCCCGCACCGGTGGACGCAACGTTGCTGGAAAAGGTGGCCGAGGCACCGGGCATCGCCAGGGCGCGGGAGCTGGTGGCCCTGGAACGCTGGACCGATGCACGCCGCGAATGGCGCTTCACCACTTCGCGCATGACCGCGGAAGAGGCCATGGCAGCGGCCAAGCTCGCCCAGTCGTGGAACTGGCACGACCAGGCCATCTTTACCCTGGCCCGCACCGGCTACTGGGAAGACCTGGAACTGCGCTTTCCCCTGGCGCACCGGGAGACGGTGGAGAAGCGGGCCGAAGAGCGCAACCTGGACGTCTCCTGGGTGTTCGGCGTGATCCGGCAGGAGAGCGCTTTCAATCCCGCCGTGCGTTCTCACGCGGGCGCCCTGGGCCTGATGCAGCTGATGCCGGCCACCGCCCGTTACGTGGCGAGGAAACTGCTCAAGCAGAAGCGCTCCCCCACCCGCCGGGACCTCGTCCGGCCGGAGGTGAACATCCGACTGGGAACCACCTATCTCTCGGACATGCTGAACCGCCTGGAGCAGAATCCCGTGCTGGCCACCGCCGCCTACAACGCCGGACCGCACCGCGTCTTCCGCTGGCTGCCGGATCGCCAGCTACCGGCAGACCTCTGGATCGAGCTCATCCCCTTTGCTGAAACCCGGCAGTACGTCAAGCGGGTGTTCACCTACGCGGTGATCTACGACCATCGCAGGGAGCAGGAGATCGTCCGGCTTTCACAGAGGCTCCAGCCCGTCGCCGGATCGAGCCCGCAGCGAACCGCCCAGCAGCAGCGTAACGGCCAGGCGACCCTCTGAAAAGGCGCCGTTCCTGCATCTGCAGGAGGCCCGCCCCCGGGCCGAACTCCGAACCTTCGCGGCGAGGGCGCCGCTCCCACCTTGGGTCAACAGCTCAGGCGGCGCCGGACCGCTGCCCGGCGGAGCCGGAAGTCCCCTGCTGCCGTTGCAGGAATCCCAGGACACGCTGCTGCTGCAGGTTCTCCCTGGGGTCGAACTCGCAATCGAAGCGATAGCTGTCCTGTGAAAAGCGGCGACAGAAGACCAGCCGGCAGGGGATCTCCACCGGCTTCTGCAGGCCGGGCAGGCTGAACTTCATCTGCACCCGGACTCCAAAAAGCGCACCCGGCGCCTGCTGCCGCCCCGGCATGAGCCGCGTGCTGATGCCCTGGTCACAACGGAAACTCAAACCGTGTTCCGAGAGCTCTTCAAGCAGCACCCGGCAGCTTCCCTGGCCGACACGCTGCACCTCCCCCCAGAATGCGGTCTTCATGCGAAGCCTGCGGCCGGTACGAAGTGATTTCATCGGCAGATTACCTCGAGTCGGGGTGGAATCAGGTCTTCCTGGCCAGGGAATGGCGGATTCTCTTGGCCAGATCGGGCGAAGCCACCACTTCGTAGAAGCGCGCTTCTCCCCCTCCTTCCCTGGCAGTCAGCTCCCTGCCGTCCCAGCTCCTGAGCGGTGCCTCCCTCACCACCAGCCACCGGGTCTTGCCGGAATCGTCGGAGAAGCGCCCCAGGTGATAACGGTCATCCCGCACGCCGCCCCGTTCCTCCGCCTCTACCGTCTTCAGCGCCATCTCCTGCCGAAGACGGCCGAAAGCGGCCGCATCCAGCTCGATTCCGTTTACATTGTAGCGGCGCAGTTTCGGTTCCTTTGAGACCGGGTTGGCAGTTTCCCGGACCATCACCTCCTCTACGCCCCAGCCGTCCGGCCGCTCGCCGGGAAGCAGTTCCAGGAAATCGCGCGGGAGATCCGAAGAGGAGAGGCGGTCCGCCCTGTGGATGGCCGGTGAAATGGTGATCTTGCGCCCCTCGTCGAACAGGTAGGTGGGCGCCCCCTCCTCGAAGGCGATGCCAACCCCCAGCTCCAGTTCCGGCAGCCCCAGGTGGCGGTTCTCGCGGTTGCGGTCGGCCACCAGCGCGATGAGCTCCTGGGCGAAACCGCAGGCCCGTGCCACCAGCAGGCCGTTGCTGTCCCCCTGGTCGGCAATGATGAGGATCGCCGCATCCCCCTCCAGGAACACCTTTTCCGCGCCGAAGACCTTGAGCAGGGTGTTCAGCGGTTCGAAGAGGTTGCGGGTGAAATAGGTGGCAGGGTTGATGCCGGCGCGGTTCATGCCCGAGATCAGTTCCGTGGACCCCCGCAGGTCCGCCTTGATGATCACGTGTGCCTGGATCGCTCCCCCCTCTTCCACGCCCGGGCTGAAGTCCTGGAGCAGGCCGTTCGCCCGGGAGAGGCGGATGTCCTCCTCGGTGTCGAGCAGCCTGAACCCGTCCATGGCGTGATAGGCCTCCCAGGCCAGCTTCAGGTCGCGCCGCAGAATGGCATACCCCTCCAGCGCCTGGATCAACCAGCGCTGCCGCCTGGAAGGCGGCGCCTGCCGCAGCTCCCTGCGCGCCCGGGAGAGGGTGGACTGGTAGGCCGAGAGGTTGGGGATCTCTTCCAGCTTGTCGAGGGCCGAGACCAGCTCCTGCCGGCTCCGCCTGCCCAGGAGGTAGTCGAGGATCAGCGCTGGCGCCCCCCTTCTCCCCAGTTCCGGATAGATCTTGCGCAAGCGGATGCTGGCCAGCAGGGGCTCGAGCAACCCTTCACGATCCAGGTTGTGCTCCACCTCCTCGAATAGCGCCCGCTGGAACGCGGGCCAACGCGCATGACGCCACGGCCCGGAACCCTTGCCCTTCCGATCCCCCCCGAGCAGGCGGACCAGGTTGCCGGGGCGGTCGAGCCAGCAGAGTCGCCCCTCCCGGTACTCCTGCGGCACCATGACGCGCCGCAGGTAGGCCTCCACCCGCGCGTAGCCCGCCAGTTCTCCCTTGTCCTGCCGCAACGGCAGGGACTTCAGGGACTGTGCATCCAGGACCGGGGGGCGTTCCACGCAGTATTCGGGCAGCCATTCCCGCAATGGCTCCAGCACCGCCCGTTCCATCTCGCGGAACCGGTCGGGTTCCAGGAGGGCCAGCGGGTAGAGCTCCAGGAAATTCTCCTCGCAGCCCAATTCTCCCAGCTGCAGCAACGGGTTGAACAGCAGCTCTTCCGCCACCGGCCAGGAAAGCGCCAGTACGCTCTTGCGGCGCTTGCGCGCAATCCTGTCCAGGCTGTGCAGGATGCCGAGCACGTCGTGCGCGGCCAGGTAGCGAAGGCGCGACCGGCAACGGCGGAACTGCCGCAGCCGCTCTGCCCGGGAAAGCACCCCGGTTCCGGGCGCACCCGCCGCCAGCGCCCCCTCCTCGTCCTCGCTCCAGAGACCGAGCTGCCGGTCCAGCATGAGCAGGATCCTCTTGACCACCGCCAGGTGGAAGAGCTGGTAGATCTCCCTGCGCATGGCGCCACGGGCACGCTGCGCGGCCGCCATGGCGGCCACCCCGTAGGCCTGCTGGAAACGGTTCGTGGCCTCGCCGGAATCCATGGCCGCCGCCCCGCCGATCTGCAGCGTCTGCATGCGCTTGGCCAGGCTCACCTCCACCAGGTCGGCAATGGCCCGCTCCAGCTCCTCTCCCAGCCAGACGTCGATGCGGGCGCCGTCCAGCCCCCGGGGAAAGGTTTCCAGCTTCAGCCGCTTGCGCCTGGGCGGCTTCAGATGCTCGAGCAGGAACTCGCGCGAGGGTCGCCAGCTGGTGATGTCCAGGATACCCATGCCCGCCGCTCAGATCCCCGAGATAATCCGGTCCTCGGCATCGAAGCGGTTGGCCAGCATCTCCCCCAGCCTGGAGAGATACTGGTCCAGCCGGGAGAGATCCAGGGGATGGTCGGTGGCGTCGTACCTGTCGTTGAACTCGAGGGCCACCTCGCCCGCCTGCAGGAACAGCGGTTGCAACCGCTCCACCATTTCACGGGCCCGCGCATGCCGGTCACCGAGGCGCAGGAGCAGGTCCTGCACCTCGAACTGCCACAGGGAGACGTAATCGATGAGCAGCTGGCAGAAACGCTGCAGCAATTGCCGGCGCACCCCGGGAGGCGTCGATTCGTCGGTACCCGCCAGCTCGCAGAAGACCGACAACAGCTGAACCCGCTCCTGCAGCAGCTCCTTCACCGCGTGATCGAGCTGCCGTTCCGCCACCGATGTCTCGCTCATCCTTCCCGCCTCGGAAAAACTCTCACAGCCACGCGGCCGGGCGGTTTCCGGCCGGAAGGCCCGTGGTGCCCGGCACACCCAGTTGCGGACCACCCCGTGATGTTCCGGGGAATGCCCTATAATCGCGGAGAATCCCGAAGCGCGACCCAGCCATGAAAAAGACGCTCTGCCTGCTGTTGCTTCTCTGCCTGCCGCCGATCAACCAAGCGGCCGGTTCGCGCGAAGCCAATGTCTTCCTCGACATGATGCGCTCCATGCTCAACCTCTTCGAGATGATGCAGCTCTACCAGGAGTTCTCCTCCCGGCGCGACAGGCTCCCCTACGCGCCCCCTCCTTATGGTTGGACGCCACCCCCCGGGACTGCAACCATACCACCCTTTTCGCCGCAGGGCATCCGCCAGCTCGACGGCGCCTGGGCCAGCAACACCAATCTCCTCTTCGCCATCCGGAACGGCCAGGGACGCATCTACT
>JALWGP010000215.1 GCA_027038775.1 Sedimenticola sp.
CCATCACCTTTCCCCGCCACTCTTCGGCCCGCCACGGGCTGCCATCCACGTTGGGCAGGGTGAAGTCGGGCAGCCGTTCCGCCGCACCGGCCGGCTCTGCATGCTGCTGCGCTTCCTGGATCCACTTGTAGACGGCGCTGGCGCCGGCACCCAGCAGCACGCCCATGAGTGCCAGGATGAGGAACTGGCGCAAGCTCATCAGCGCACCTTGGCCAGGTGGTCGGCCAGCTCCCCGGCGCCGATGTCACCCATCACCCGCAGGGGCCTGAGCTCCTCGCCCCGGCTGTTCCAGAAGATCAGCGCGGGCGGGGCCGGCACCTCGAAGCGCCGCTGCAGGGCCAGGTCCTGCTCATCCTGCTCGGTGACGTCGGCCTGCAGCAGCACGAAGTTGTCCAGGTAGGCCCGTACCCGTGGATCGGGGAAGACGTTCTTCTCCAGCGTCTTGCAGTAGATGCACCAGTCGGCGTAGAAATCGAGCATCACCGGCTTGCCCGCCGCCTTGGCCGCGGCCACTTCCCGCTCAAGGTCCTCCACGCTCTTGATCCGCTTGAAGGCGACGTGATCGGCAACGGCGACAGGGCCGCCGCTCACACCCGCGGGCAGGATGCCGCGCAGCGGCTGCAGGGTGTCGCGGCCGTTGGCGGCCACCCCCACCAGGAAGAGGATGCCGTAGACGAGCACCACCACGCCCAGCCCCTTCCACAGCCTGCTCCAGCCCGAGGCGTCGGCGGGCAGTTGCCTCAGCGCGCCCATGTAAACGGAGGAGACCACCAGCAGCACGCCCCACAGCGCCATGATCACCACCTCGGGCAGGAAGCGCTCCAGCATGGTGATGGCCAGACCCAGCATGACGACACCGAACACTGCCTTCACCGCGTCCATCCAGCCACCCGCCTTCGGCAGCAGTTTGCCGGCCGAGGTGCCGATGATGATGAGCGGTGCGCCCATGCCCAGGCTCATGGCGAAGAGCGCCAGGCCGCCCAGCTGCCAGTCGCCGGTCTGGCCGATGAAGATCAATGCTCCGGCCAGCGGCGGCGCCACGCAGGGTCCAACGATGAGGGCCGACAGCAGTCCCATCACCGCCACTCCCGTGGTCTGCCCGCCCTGCTGGCGGTTGCTGATCTCGCTCAGCTTCGACTGCCAGCTGGCGGGCAGCTGGAGGTCGTAGAAACCGAACATGGAGAGGGCCAGCAGCACAAAGACCAGGGCGAAGAAGCTCAGGATCCAGGGGTCCTGAAAAGCGGCCTGGAGGTTGGCGCCGAAAAGCCCGGCCAGCACGCCGGCGATGGTGTAGGTGATCGCCATGGCCAGCACGAAGACCACCGAGAGGGAAAAGGCGCGCCGGGTGGTCACCTGGTTCCCCTGGCCGGCGATGATGCCCGATAGGATGGGGATCATGGGGAAGACGCAGGGGGTGAAGGAGAGCAGCAGTCCCAGCCCGAAGAAGCTGAAGACCACCAGCCAGGTGGAGCCGGAGCGGAGCATGCCGGCGATGCGGTCCTGCTCGGATTGCTCGATCTCCGGCGCCCGCTCCCCGGCGGAAGGCGCAGCTCTCACGGTCTTCGCCGGTGCGGCCACTGTCGTCCCGCCGCCGACCACCGAGGTGGCGGGCAGGGCCAGGTCGAAGATCTTCTTCTGCGGCGGATAGCAGATGCCCGCTTCGGCGCAGCCCTGGTACTTCACCGTGAGTTTCGTCTCCAGCGCCTCGCCCTTCTCCCGCACCAGGGGGACGCCCACCTGGAAGTCGTGCACGAATACGGGTACGTCGCCGATGGTGCCGTCGGGCCGGATGGTGTCGGGCTTGATCTTGGGTTTGGGCAGCTCCAGCCGCCCCACCTTCACGCCCTCGCCCTCGATGGAGACCTGCAGCTTGTCCTCATAGAGGTAGGTGCCCTCGGCCACCTTGAAGTCGAGCCGTAGACGGTTGCCGTTGACCACCTCGGGCACCACCTGGTAGGCCTTGTCCGGTGGCAGGAAACCGTCTTCCTCCAGCCCCAGGGCGTCGCCGAGCACGGCGCCCAGCTCCTCCAGGGGCGAGGGGTCGGCGGCCGGGTCCTGCGTCTCCGCCGGGTCGGAATCGGCGCCCGTGGGTGAACCGGTGAACTGCTCCAGCGCCTGTTCCGCCTCGGCCACTGCTTCCCGGGCCACCGGCGGTGGCTGGTCGGCCTCTTGCTGCAATGCCACCAGCAGCGTCTGGGTGTGGGGCGGAAAACAGATGCCGATGTCGGCGCAGCCCTGGGAACGCACGTTCAGCTCGATCAGCTCCGGCCGTTCATTGCCGTTGTAGTGGACCGGGATCGTCACCTCCACCGAGTTGCGGTAGATCTCGATCTCGCCGAAGAAAGGATCTTTTTTGATCTCGCCTGGCGGCAGGTCGGGGATGCCCAGGGTCACCCGGGGGTCGTTGGTGTCGAAGCGGAACTTGCTGCGGTAGAGGTAGTAGCCGTCGGCGATCTCCCAGCGCACCACGATGTTGCTGTCCTCGGTGCGGCTGGAGATGCCGAAGGCCTGGTCCGGTTTGAGCAGCGGCTCCTCGGCGAGCGCCGGGCCGCCGGTGAGCAGGAGCAGCAGGAACAGGCGGATCAATGCGGTCATAGACTCTCCTCTACCCATCGCAGGTAACTTTCGGCCCCGGCCGCCAGGGGCAGGGCGATGATCTCGGGCACCTCGTAGGGGTGCATCGCGGCGAGCCGCTCGCGCAGCTCGTGCCAGCGGTGGCGGCTGGTCTTGATGATCAGCAGCCGCTCCTCGTCCCGTTCCACCTTCCCCTGCCAGCGATATATCGAGGAGAGCGGCGGTGTAACATTGACGCAGGCGGCCAGCCGCTGCTCCACCAGGGCGGCCGCGATCTCCTCGGCCCGGTCCGGCGGACAGGTGCACAGGATCACCAGCACGGATGGGACCGGCGGAGCGTCGTCGTTCATTTCCGGGGAGTTCATGAAGCCTTGAATTAAACGTTTTTGCCCAAAGGTATGCAAGATGAATGCGGCATTTGTCTTTCTTCTCCTCCTGGTGGGTGCGCCCCTGGTGGAGCTCTACGTGCTCATCCAGGTGGGGAGCGAGATCGGCGCCCTGCCCACCATCGGGCTCAGTATCTTCACCGCCGTGCTCGGCGCCTGGCTCGTGCGCATGCAGGGCATCTCGGTGCTCTTCCGGGTGCAGCAGAGCCTGGCTCGTGGCGAAGCGCCCGCCCTGGAGATGCTCGAGGGCGCTCTCCTTATGATGGCGGGGGTGAGCCTTTTGTTCCCCGGTTTCATCACCGACGCCATGGGTTTCCTGCTGCTGGTGCCGCCCCTGCGGCGCCGGCTGATCCTGGCGGTGCTGCGCCACTCCGGCACCCTGAAGCCGCCACCCGGCGGGCCGCCCGGGGAGGGGTCCGGGCCGCGTATCCGCGTCATCGAAGGGGACTGGCGGCGGGAGGAATGATTTGAACCAGCTCCGCCCGGCGTGAAGGCCCGGGA
>JALWGP010000216.1 GCA_027038775.1 Sedimenticola sp.
CCCCTGCACATTCCCCAGTTCGGCGAGGTGGAGAGCCTCAACGTCAGCGTGGCCGCCTCCATCGTCATGTACGAGTACGTGCGCCAGCGCCATTCATGAACCCTTTCCGGTTTCTCTGGCGTTTTCTGCTCCTGCTGCTGCACACCCTTGCAGCCGTGCGGCTGAGTCTGCGACACGAGCATGTCGTTGCCGGCGATGGTCAGCAGCTGCCGGACCCCGAACCCATCGCCGCCTGGTACCGGCGGTTGCTGGAGATTCTCCACGTCCGGCTCCACTGCCATGGAGAGGTTCCCCACGAGGCGGCCCTCATCGTCGCCAACCACCTCTCCTGGCTCGACATCCCGGTGGTTGGGGGATGCACCCATGCCGCTTTCCTCTCCAAGGAGGGCATTCGCCACTGGCCGCTCATCGGCTGGTTCGCCGCCGCCGCGGGCACCGTGTTCATCCGTCGGGGGAAAGGCGAGGCCCGCCAGGTGGCGGAGGCCATCGCCGGGCGGCTGCGGGGCGACCGCCAGCTGGCCATCTTCCCCGAGGGCCGCATCGGCGACGGCCGGCAGGTGCAGCGCTTCTTCCCCCGCCTCTTTGCCGCGGCCATCGAGACCCACACTCCCGTGGTCCCGGTGGCGCTGCGCTACGGCACCCCCGGGGCGCCCGACAAGGTTGTGGTCTACCACAAGGGACGTTCCTTCCTCGGCATCCTCTTCCGCATCCTGGCACGGCGGGAGACCCGGGCCGAGATCATCTTCTGCCCTCCCCTCTCGCCGGAGGGCAAGGACCGCCGCACCCTGGCGCGGGAGGCGCGGGAGGCGATTCAGGCGGCGCTCTCCGCGGACGCCGGTGACTGAAGCACCATGCGGTCACGGATGAAGGGCAGCAGCAGGGTGAAGAGCACCGCGGTGGCCAGCATGAGGCCGGTGAAGAACCAGAAGTAGCCGGCCCCCTCCAGCAGCAGGGTGCCGTCCTCGCGCTGGATGAAGAAGTTCACCGCGCTGGTGAAGAGGTTGCCCAGCGACACCGAGAGCAGGAAGAGCGCCATGACCAGCGACTTCATGGTGCGAGGCGCCTGGGTGTAGGCGTACTCCAGGGCGGTGATGGAGACCATCACCTCGGCACAGGTGAGCAGCAGGTAGGCGGCGAGCTGCCACAGCAGCGAGGGGGTGGCGCCGGCGTCGATGCGCTCCTGCGCCAGCGAGGCCACGGCGAAGGCGGCCACCGCCACGAAGAAGCCCATGGCCACCTTGCGCATGGGGGTGAGCCGGATCACCCGCTCCAGCAGGGGGTAGACCCCGTAGGCGAAGAGGGGGATGAGCAGCATCACCAGCAGGGGGTTGGCGGCCTGCACCTGGCTCGGCAGCACCTCCAGGCCGAAGAGCACCCGGTCCATCCGCTGCGCCTGCAGCACCCAGGAGGAGCCGGTCTGGTCGAAGAGCGCCCAGAAGACCGCCACGAAGAGATAGACCACCGCCAGGCGGCCGAAGGTGCGCAGGCTCTCCGGCTCCAGCGCCTCGCGCAGCAGGGCCACGCCCGCCGGCGGCACGTGCACGAACCGCTTCCGCCCCATCCAGAAGAGCAGGGTCGCCAGCGCCATGAGCAGGCCGGGAATGCCGAAAGCCCAGTGGGGGCCGTACCGTTCGAGCACCCAGGGGGTGAGCAGGGTGGAGACGAAGGCGCCCAGGTTGATGGCGGCGTAGAACCAGCCGAAGGTTCGGCTGATGAGGTGGCGGTTGGCCCAGCCGAACTGGTCCCCCACGTGGGCCGAGACGCAGGGCTTGATGCCGCCCGCGCCCAGGGCGATGAGCGCGAGACCCACGGCCAGCCCGGTGCGGGTGTCGTCCAGCGCCAGCGCCAGGTGGCCGCCGCAGTAGACCAGCGACAGCGCGATGATGGTTCGGTACTTGCCCAGCCAGAGGTCGGAGAGCAGCGCCCCCAGCAGGGGTGTAAGATAGACCGCCGAGACGAAGAGGTGGTACCACCCCTTGGCGTCGGCCTCGCTCATGGGATCGGGCCGGCCGTCCGCGCCCATCAGGTGGGCCGTCATGAAGACCACCAGGATGGTGCGCATGCCGTAGAAGCTGAAACGCTCGGCGGCCTCGTTGCCGATGATCCAGGGGATGCCGGCAGGCAGCCCCTTCTGCTCGGGTGGCCGGGTGAGGTAGCTCATGGGGCGGGTTCCATGCCTCTTCGTTGCCTGGAAGGGGAGCAGTATAGTGTCGCAAAACGGGAATTACGATTTCCTCGTCCTGGGCCAGGGGCTGGCGGGCAGCCTGCTGGCCTGGCGGCTCCTCCGTCGCGGCCGGCGGGTGCTGGTGATGGACGACGGCCACCGCACCGCCGCCTCCCTGGTGGCCGCCGGCCTCATCAACCCCCTGGCCGGCATGCGCTTCAACCATTCGCCCCACGTGCGCCACTGGCTCGAGGCGGTGGAGCGGATCTACGGTGAACTGGAAGAGGCGGCGGGCAGGCCCTTCCTCCACTGGCAGCCCATGGTGCGGCTCTTCCGCTCGCCGGAACAGGTCCGCTTCTACGAGCGCAAGGCCGCCCTGGCGGAGAACCGCTGGCTCTTCGGAGCGCGCTTTCCCCCGGAGGGCTCCGGGGAGCCGGTGCACGCCCCCCACGGGGGCTTCTTCCAGAAGCGCACCGGCCACCTGGACCTGCCGGCACTGCTGGCCTTCCTCTCGGGCTGGCTGGAGGAACAGGGCGCCCTGCGGCGGGAGGCGGTGGACCACGCCCGCCTGGCGGTGACCCCGGAGGGGGTCCGTTACGGCGAGCTGGAGGCCGCCCACCTGGTCTGCTGCGAAGGCTACCGCGGCATGGACAACCCCTGGTTCGGCCACCTCCCCTTCGCGCCCGACAAGGGGGAGTTCCTGGTGCTGGAGAGAGGGCCCGGGGCCGGGGACACCGACCTGCCCCACGCCATCGTCAACAGCGCCCACTGGCTGTTGCCCCACGCCGACGGCCGCTACCGGCTCGGCTCCACCCACGACCACCGTCACCTGGACCAGGCGCCCACGGCGGAGGGAAGAAAGAAGCTGGAAGAAGGGATGCAGAAGCTGCTGCTGCACCCGGATGCGCTACGGCTCCACGACCACCAAGCGGGGGTGCGCCCGGCCACCTCCGACCGGCAGCCCTTCCTGGGCACTCACCCCGACCACCCCCGGTTGCACCTCTTCAACGGCTTCGGCGCCCACGGCAGCATCTCCATCCCCTGGTACAGCGAGCGTATGGCCGCCTGGCTGCTCGACGGCGAGCCCCTGCCCGAAAATGCGGACATTCGGCGCTTCCGGCAGTGAAAGCATTGCCGTGCCACGGACGGGTAAAAAGGGGTGCCGGGATGCCGTGTCGGGACGTCGGAGGCCAGGGATGGCCGACGCCGAGCGCACAGGGATGTGCTTGTAGCGGTCCCGGCACGGCATCCCGGCACCCCTGGAACCTGGAACAGAACCTTCAG
>JALWGP010000217.1 GCA_027038775.1 Sedimenticola sp.
TGATTCAGACGCTCAAGAGCCGCCCTTGGGACTTCGTCGGGCTGCAAGAAGCCCTGCGGTTCCAGCTCGACGAAATCGAGGGTGCACTCCTCCAGCTTCTCCTGGAAGCGGGGGTCCATCACCACCTCAATCCCCTCGGAGACGAGGCGCAGATCGCTGTCGGCGGCTTCGTCGAAGCCCATCTTGTAGCTCAGGGAGCCGTCGGCGTTCTCCCGCACCGCCAGGCGCAGGGCCATCCCCTCGGTACCCCCCTGCTGGGCGGCCTTCCTGATCTGGTCTGCTGCTGCAGGCGTAATCCTGAACATCTTCGTTCCCGTACCTCTGTCTGCTGTTTCCGTCACCCGGAAGCCGTCCGGGCCACGTGGGCCACGAAGCGTCGCGCCCAGTCGTTGGAACCCACGTTGCGCATGTGCGAGTAGTTGGCCAGCAGGTTCCGGTGGATCAACCCGTCGTGTCGGCCGTCCACACCGTACCCCCTTTCCACCCGGTAGGCAAACGGCACCGCCTCGTCCAGCGACTCCAGCCCCGAGTAGTGGAATTCGTGGGCGTGGATCACGCGGCGGCCGCCGCCCGCCCAAGGGTGTTCCGAAGTTTCGCACAATCTCACGTAGCCTCTACCCTGGGGTTTCTGGTGCATTTTCACGTCGGCGGGCAGCACGCCCACCATCTCGCACCGCCTCCCCTGCCAGGAGAGCGAGCGGCACAGGTACATGAGGCCCCCGCACTCGGCGTAGGCGGCCCCGCCCGACTCGATGAAGTCGCGGATGGAACGTCGCATGGAGGCGTTGGCCTCCAACGCCTCCATGCAGGTCTCGGGAAAGCCGCCGCCGATGAAGAGGCCGTCGGCCTGCGGCAGCGCCCGGTCTTTCAGGGTATCGAAGGGAATCAGCTCGGCACCTGCCCGCTGCAGCGCCTCCAGGTCGTCGGGGTAGTAGAAGCCGAAGGCCGCGTCCCGGGCGATGGCGATGCGCACCGGGGCCACCGGCCCCGGAAGAGGCTTCCGCAGCGGTGAGGGCGGTTCCGGCGCCGTGGCGGCGATCTCCAGGATCCGCTCCAGGTCCACGTGGGCGCCCACGTGGGCGGCAATCCGGTCGATGTGCCGTTGCGCCGCCTCCGTCTCGTTGCTGGGCATCAGTCCCAGGTGGCGCTCCTCGATGTGCATGCGGTCGTTGCGCGGCACCGCCCCCACCACGCGCACGTCGGTGTAGTGCTCGATGACCCGGCGCAGCTTGGACTCATGTCGCGGCCCGCCCACGCTGTTGAGGATGACCCCGGCAATGCGGATGTCGGGGTCGAAGGCCTGGTAGCCGAGAATCAGGGGCGCCACACCCCGTGTCATGCCGCGGGTGTCCAGCACCAGCACCACCGGTGCTCCCAGCAGGGCAGCGAGGGCGGCGTTGCTGTTGCTGCCGTCGAGGTCCAGGCCGTCATAGAGTCCCTTGTTGCCCTCGATGATGCCGACGTCGGCGCCGGCCATGCGGCGGGAGAAGAGATCACCAATCTCTTCCCTTCCCATGGTGTGGAAGTCGAGGTTGTAGCAGGCCCTGCCCGCCGCCTGCCCCAGCCAGAGCGGGTCGATGTAGTCCGGTCCCTTCTTGAAGGGCTGCACCACGTGACCCCGGCGTTTCAGCGCGGCGCACAGGCCGATGCTCACTGTCGTCTTGCCCGACGACTTGTGCGCGGCGGAGATCATCAGGTGGGTCATGGCGGCAAAAGCAAAAGGCGGCCCGATGACCGCCTTTTCGCAGATCCTTCAGACTGCGTCAATCAGGACTTGCCGTGGTGCGGATCCACCGCCTCGTCGGCCAGGGAGACCGGCAGGAACTGGAGCACCCGGATGGCGACGAAGGTGAGCAGCAGCACCAGGGCGAAACCGCCGATGCCGAGGAGCACCTCCGGCAGGCTCGGCGAGTAGAGGAAGGGCGCGCCGTTGACGCCGTCGAAATAACCGCTGGCCACGATGGTCTTGCCGGGGAACATGGCCATGGGGAAGGCCTGACCGCCGATGACGATGACATAGACCGTAGCCAGACCGCCCACCACCACCGAAGTGGCCGCCGCGATGATGCCGCCCCGGGTCTTGCCGATGGCGGGATGGTAGACCAGGGCGATGGGCAGCAGGTTGCCCACGAAGACCCAGCCGATCCAGAAGAGCGCGGTGTAGACGCCACCATTGAGCAGGATGAAGGCCTCGTACTCGTGGTTCTCGGTGGCGTAGAGGTTGGTCAGGTGGTAGACCACGGTGAAATAGAAGACCGCAGCGGCGAAGACCCCCAGCAGGTTCTTCAGGCGGAACAACACCTTGTCCCCCACTTCGCGGCCATCCATCTTCGCCACGAAGAGCAGCACCAGGATGTAGACCGCCAGCCCGTAGGCGAAGGACATGATGACGAACATGGGCGCCATGATGGCCGCGTCGTAGCCCTGCCGGGCGACGATGAAGCCGAAGATGGAGCCGGTACCCGTGGTGAGGATGATCCGCCAGAGGAAGGCGCCGATACCCGCCGGCTTGTAGTACTTGTTCATGCGCCGGTCCATCATGAACCAGAGATAGACCGCCACGATGGCGAAGAAGCCGGTGTAGAGGTAGATGTTCCAGGCGAAGATCGACTTGAAGTTGTAGTGGGTCATGGCCACCAGCAGGCGGTCGGGCTTGCCCAGGTCGAGCACCAGCACCGCCAGGCCGCCCGCCAGGAGCGTGATGGCCAGCAGGCCCGAGAGACGCGCCAACGGCTTGTAGAGCTTCTTCTCGAAGACCGAGCCGATGGAGGCGACGTTCAGTGCGCCCGAGGCGGCCACGATGAGAAAGATGGCGAAGACGTGCGGCGTGCCCCAGACGATCTGGTTGGTCATGCCGGTCACCCAGTGGCCGTTGTGCTCCATGTACCAGGTGGCGGCCCCGGCGATGGCGATAACCACGCCGAGAAGCGCCAGCAGGCCCCAGTACTTGGGACTCTCCACACCCCACTCGCTGAAGTGAACCTTTTTCATTACTTCACCCGCCTCTTTTCTCGAATGGATATCAGATGTTGGTGTAACGCACGCCGGTGTTGAGCTTCAGGTCGTCACGGATCTGCACGCTGGGATACTGCTTGAGCGCCTTGGAAACCGGACTCTGCGGATCGTTCAGATCACCGAAGACGATGGCCTGGTGCTTGCAGGCATCCTGGCAGGCGGTGGTGGTCTGACCATTGTCCAGGCGATGCACGCAAAAATTACAGCTCTCCACGCACCCTTTGCCCCGCGGCGTGCGGGTCAGCTTCTCCGCCACCTCGGCGTGGATGAAGGAACGCGCCTTGTAGGGGCAGGCCATCATGCAGTAGCGGCAACCGATGCAGATGTGCCGGTCCACCATCACGATGCCGTCGGCGCGCTTGAAGGAGGCGCCGGTGGGGCAGACGTCCACGCAGGGCGGATGCTCGCAGTGCTGGCACATCAGGGGCAGGTTGGTGATCCTGCCGGTCATGTTGTCCCTGAGCTTGACGTGGCGGATCCAGTGGGGACGCTGCCGCTCCCAGAGCGCGTCGTCCGCACCTTCCGGCTTGTTCACCAGGTCGATGCCGTTCTCCCGGTCGCAGGCCTCCACGCAGTCGGTGCAGCCGTCGGCGCACTTGCTTGTGTCGATGAGCATGCCCCAACGCACCTTGTCGGTGACCGGAGTGGTGCGCGGCTCGGCCTGGGCCTGCAGGGTGTGCAGCACCACGCCCGGCGCCACCGTCACCGAGGTGGCGGCGACCGTTTTCTTGAGGAAATCGCGGCGCCCTTGATCGTTCACACTGGACATCTTCACTTTCCTCCCGGAACCGTGCTGTGGCAGCTGAAGCAGTCGATGTGGACCGCCGCGTAGTCGTGGCAGCTGTCGCAGAACTGGCCTTCGGCGTTCACCGGCACCGGCTTGCCGCCGGCATCCTTGCGGGCGTGACAGTCCACGCAACCGGCCAGGCTGTGCTTGCTGGTGCGGATACCCTGGTGCACGGTCAGATCGCGCTGGTGCTTGATGAACTCGAAGTGCCTGCGACGCATGACGTCGGTGGGCTCAACACAGCTCTCGAGCTTGTCCGCCTTGGCGGTGCCTTCCACCGCCTCGCCGGCAAAGGCGGCGCCCAGCCCCAGGAAGAGGCCGGACACCAGGATTGCCAGCAGAGTGATACTGCGCTTGCCAGTCATGAAAGAAGCCTCTGCTTTACGTTTATTCGCCCAGGCCCATCTTGATGTAGCCCGTGGGGCAGACGTCGGAACAGATGTGGCAGCCCACGCAACGCGCGTAGTCGGTGGCCACGTAGCGACCGGTGGTACGCTGGTCCTTGGGCACCCGGTAGACGGCGTCCTGCGGGCAGTAGATGACGCAGTTGTCGCACTCGAAGCAGAGGCCGCAGCTCATGCAGCGGTCGGCCTCCTTGCGCGCCGTCTCCTCGTCCAGCCCCTTGACCCGCTCGTGGAAGTGGCCCAGCACCTCGTCGGCGGTGGGCACGTCCTCCTCGCGCTTGTAGCGCGGGGTCACCTCGAAGTAGCCCAGGAACATCTCGTCGGTGCTGATGATCTCCTGGAAGGAGCGGTCCTCGTAGTTGTGCACCGCGTAGTTGGCCTGGGAAGTGCCGCGCAGGTCGCCGGCGTTGGGATCGAACTGCTCGGGATCCAGGCCGGCCTCGTGCAGCTTCTCCAGCAGGTCGAAGTGGTGCACGTCCACCTTGGGCCGCTTCTTGATCTCCTCGCCCTTGAGGAACTCGTCCACCGACTCGGCGGCCACCCAGGCCTGGCCGATGGCGGTGGTGAGCAGGTGGGGACGCACGATGTCGCCGATGGCGAAGTGGTTGGGCTTGCCCTTCACCTGGTAGTTGCCGGTGGTGTCCATCAGGCCGCGGCCGTTGTCGAAGCTCTCCAGCCCCTGCAGGTCGCCGCCCTGGCCGATGGCGGCCACGATGAGGTCGGCCTCGAGCACGCGCTCGGTGCCCTCGATGGGCTTGGGCGTGTTGCCCTCCATCTCGCAGTCGCACACCTTGAGACCGGTGGCGCGGCCGTCCTCGCCCTTGATCACCTCCAGCGGCATGACGCCGTCGAGGATGGTGACACCCTCCTTCAGGGCATCCTCGATCTCGTGCTCGGAGGCCATCATCTGGCCACGCTTGAAGAGCGAGGTGAGGGTGGCGTCCACTGGCTCGCGGGTGGACTCCAGGGAGTCGTCGTGGGAGACACTGTCGTCGTTGATGACGTCCTCCGGGTTGCCCTGCAGGTTGGCACTGGTGCCGATACGGCGGGCCACGGAGACCACGTCGATGGAGGTGTCACCGCCACCCACGCAGACGATCTTCTTGCCGGTGACCTTCATGCGACCCTCGTTGAAGGCCTTGAGGAAGGCGACACCGGTGACACAGTTGGGGGTGCCTTCCCAGCCGGGCACGGGAAGGTCGCGGCCGGTCCAGCAGCCGATGGCCCAGATGATGGCGTCGAAGTTCTTCTCCAGCTCCTCGACAGTGATGTCCTTGCCCACGCGGGTGTTGGTGTGCACCTCCACGCCCATGTCCACGATGCGCTGGATCTCGGCGGCCAGCTTGTCGCGGGGCACCCGGTAGTTGGGGATACCGTAGCGCATCATGCCACCCAGCTCGGGCTGGGCCTCGTAGACGGTGGCGCCGTGCCCCATCAGGCGCAGCTGGTAGGCCGCGGCCATACCGCCGGGGCCGCCGCCGATGATGGCCACTTTCTTGCCGGTGTCGGGACCGGCCTCGAACTGGTAGCCGTTGGCCAGCGCGGTGTCACCGATGAACTGCTCGATGGAGTTGATGCCGACGTGATCCTCCACCTCGTTGCGGTTGCAGCCGTCCTCGCAGGGCGCGGGACAGACACGGCCCATCATGGAGGGGAAGGGGTTGGCCTCGGTGGCGCGACGGAAGGCGTACTCGTGCCAGTCGGTGTCCGGCGCGGGCTTCTCGATGCCGCGAACGATGGAGAGCCAGCCACGCACGTCGTGGCCGGAGGGGCAGCTGCCCTGGCAGGGAGGCGTCTCGTGCACGTAGGTGGGGCACTTGTAGGAGGTGTCGTAGTTGAAGACGTCCTCGGTCCAGTCGTCCCAGGTGTTCTTTCCATCTTCGAAACGACGCCAGGTACGGCTCTTGTTCATTTCTTCGCTAGGAGTTGCCATTGTCACTCTCCATACCAGTTGAACTGTTGCCCTTGCGGGATGTTTGTCTTGTCGGCGGGGTGCGCCCCGGAATCAGGCTGCATCCTCCGCGGATTCTTCCTCTTCGTCGCCACCCTCGTCCTGTCCCGTGAGGATGATGGCGTTGGACACCAGCTGGTGCACGCTCACGATCTGGTCCATGTCGAACCCGTAGTAGGGGATGACCTTGGTGAACTGGGACTTGCAGATGGCGCAGATGGCGGCCATGTGGGTGACACCGTGCTCCTCGGTGGCCGCCTTGAGGGCGTCCATGCGCGGCTTGGCACCCTTCACCCGCAGCTCCATGAGGTCGTCGGTGAGCAGCCCGCCGCCACCGCCGCAGCAGAAGGTGGCCTCCTTGATGGTGCCGTCGGGCATGTCCACGTAGTTGTTGCAGACCGCCTTGATCACGTTGCGCGGAATCTCGAACTGGCCGCCCGGCTTGTCGCCCATGCGCGTGGCGCGCGCCACGTTGCAGGAGTCGTGGAAGGTGACCACCATGTCGTCGTTGGCCGAGGGGTCCAGTTTGAGCTTGCCGGCCTGGATCTGCTCCCAGGTGAACTCCAGGATGTGCTGGGGCACCGGGTATTTGGGATCCAGGAAGTCGAATGGGCCGGCCAGGGTGTTGAGGAAGGCGTAGGCCACCCGCCAGGCGTGACCGCACTCGCCGAAGACGATGCGCTTCACGCCCAGGTCGATGGCCGCCTTGCGGATGCGCAGGGAGATCTTGCGCATGTTCTCGTAGGATCCGATGAACATGCCGAAGTTGGCCGCCTCCGAGGCATAGGAGCTGAGGGTCCAGCTCACGCCTGCCTCGTGGAACACCTTGCCGTACCCCATGAGGCCGTCCACGTGGGGCTCGGCGAAGAAGTCGGCGGAGGGGGTCACCAGCAGGATCTCGGCGCCCTTCTCGTCCAGCGGATAGCGAACCTTGACGCCGGTGTCGTCGTAGACGTCCTCCTCGAGACCTTCCAGGGTGTCGGCCAGCGCCGGCTCGGGAAGGCCCAGGTTGTTGCCGATGCGGAACACCTTGCCGATGATCTCGTTGCAGTACTTGTCGCCGACGCCGATGCGATCCATGATCTCGCGCGCCGCCATGGAGATCTCGGCGGTGTCGATGCCGTAGGGGCAGAAGACGGAACAGCGGCGGCACTGGGAGCACTGGTGGTAGTAGTTGTACCAGTCCTGCAGCACCTCCTCGGTGAGGTCCACGGCACCCACCAGCTTGGGAAAGAACTTGCCGGCGAGGGTGAAGTAGCGGCGATAGACCTTGCGCAGCAGGTCCTGGCGCGCCACCGGCATGTTCTTGGGATCGGCGGTACCCAGGAAGTAGTGGCACTTGTCGGTACAGGCCCCGCACTTCACGCAGGCATCCAGAAACACCTGCAGCGAGCGGTACTTCTTGAGCATGTCGCCCATGGCCTCGATGGCCTTCTCCTTCCAGTCCTCGGGCATCTCGCCGGGAAAGCCGAGGGTCTCCATGAAGTCCGGCTTGGCGCGGAAGGTTTCCAGATGCGCCATGGTATCCGGCTGAATGGCGGGCACTTCAGTGACGCCGGTGATTTCGGGTACTTCGAAATTCGCTTTAGCCATGAGCGGGACCTATCGCCTCTGATTGTTGCGGTTCGGTTTTCAGGAGTTCTCTTCTTCCAGCTTGCGCGCCCAGTTGGCCACGTGGCGCTGCTCCCTCGGGTTGTCCACCATGTTCCGGGTGGGGCTGAAGAAGATGCCCACGCCATGCAGCAGCTTGCTGTAGGGGAAGACGATCATCAGCACCGCCACCAGCACCAGGTGGATCACCAGCAGCGGGTCCCCGGGCAGCGGCTTCAGGTCGAAGGTCAACAGGCCCAGGGCGAAATCCTTGAGCGCCACCACGTCGGTGTGTGCCACGAAGGTGGTCAGGGCACCGCTGAGGCCGATGAGCACCAGCAGGGCCAGCATCAGGTGGTCGGAGGGCGCGGTGACGTAGCGTACACGGTCGATGAGGAAACGGCGCGCCCAGAGCCCGAGCAGGCCGAGCACCATGGCGAAGGCGGCATACTTGCCGAAGGGCTGGACCAGCTCAACCACCAGGGGCACCGGCTCGATGAAGTAGCGCAGGTGGCGCAGCAACACCAGCGCCAGCCCGTAGTGGAACAGCGCCGCCAGGATCCAGAGCAGCTTGTTGCTCTTGAAAAGGCTTTCGAAAAATGCCACTTCACGGAACATCCGCAGCACCACACCACCCTTGGTGACGGGCGCGGGCGTGGTTGCAATCCTCAGCGGTGCCGGCACCCTGGCATAGAGCCAGATGCGGTAGACCACCCCGGTTACGAAGATCACGGTGGCCAGGTAGAAGAGCGCAGCGACGAGAACGGTCAGAAACGACATGTTTCGAGAACCCTTTCAGTTTTCATGGAACCGGGAAGGCGTCGAAGACGCCTTCCCATCTTCAGGCGCGAACGGTTACACGCAGCCGGTCGGCTTGGGCAGGCCAGCGTAACGGCAGGCCTGCTTGCCGGGGCCGTAGGGGAACAGGCCGTACAGGTACTTGCTGTTGCCCTTGTCCTTGCCCAGGCGCTTGCCCACGGCCTTGGTCAGCACGCGCACCGCGGGAGCGATCTGGTACTCCTCGTAGTACTCGCGCAGGAAGTTGATGATCTCCCAGTGCTCGTCGGTGAGCTCCAGGTCGTCTTCCTTGGCCATGGCCTCGGCCACTGCCGGCTCCCAGTCGTCGAGGTTTACCAGGTAACCTTCCTCGTCGGTTTCCAGAGTCTTACCGTTTACTTCGATAGGCATCTTTCTGTCTCCTAGCTGTCAATACAAAAGAATCGTTTACCAGTGCGGGATCAGACCCACGCCTGGACCTTGCTGCAGGCATCCACCAGATCCACGAAGCCGGCGTAGTCCACCATCTCCACGCCCTCGATGAGGCGGTCGGCTTTCAGGCCACGCGCGCGGAAGTCGGGCTCGAGCACGTAGACCTTGCGGTCGGCCAGCGCACCGGTGATCTTTTCGGACGCGGAAGTCCCCGCGAGCGCCGCATAGACGCCGTCCTCGTAGAGGAGGATCGAAGAGCCGGCCTTGGACAGCCGCAGGCAGGTATCCAGGGAGTTCTTCTCGAACGGAGATTTGTTTACGGTGTGCAGATCGCTCATCTTTCTCTCCTCAGAAGCTGAATACCACGTCGGACTCCTCCAGCAGCTCGGCGAGCTTGGCGGAATCCACGACTTCCACGATATTGTCCACCGTCTCCTCGGTCTCCCAGTCTTCCCAGGGAACCACCACCAGGTCATCCACGGACAGGCCGCGGGCCTCCAGGGAGTCCTTGTCCACGTACATGTGGCGAACCTCGTAGTCGCCCAGGGTCTTGTAGGTGGGCGAGAAGTTCTTCATGCCGATGCCGGTGGTGTCCTGCCCGGTCACGAGCTGGTACACGCCGTCATCGATGAAGGCGAGGCTCACTGCCTGTTCGAAGGCCGCCGCGATGAGCACCACCTCGAGGGATTCCCAGGCGTAGATGGTGCCGTAGGGAGCACGGCGATTGAGGAACATGAACTGCTTCTTGTCAGACATCGTCAAACCTCCTTAATCGCCGAACACGACCAGCTTGTCACACTGGATGGCCGCCTCGATCAGCTGCCCCAGGCCGGAGATCCGGAAGCGGGGTGCGATGTTGGTGGCATCCTTTCCGTTGCGCTCGGCCTCGCCCTCGTCCACGATGCCGCGGCGCTGGGCCGCGGCCACGCAGACCACCAGGTCGAGATCGTACTTCTCGGCCAGCTCCACCCAGTTGTTGACGATGTTGCGGTCGTCCTGGGGCGGCGTGGTCAGGCGCGTGCCGTTGAGCACGCCGTCGTGGTAGAAGAAGACACGGAAGCACTCGTGACCCTTCTCCAGCGCCGCCTTGGTGAACTGGTAGGCGGAGTCGGAGGCCTGATGCTGGTAGGGGCCTTCGTTTACCTGTATCGCGAATTTCATGACCTGTGTGACTCCCTATCCGATCAGAAGCGGATGTGCGCAGACTGGTTCAGGTTGTTGCGGCTGCCGCGCCAGTTGTCGATGTGGTACTTGGTGAACGGCAGGTCGGTGAGCTCGAAGAAGCGCTTCCAGCCGATGCGCTCCACCCACTCGCCCATGCGCTCCCACTCCTTGGCGTTCTCCTTGTAGGCCTTGAGGATCTTGGTCACGATCTCGGCGACCTCGGGCCAACGCGGAGCGTTGTTGGGGATGTTGGAGGCCACCAGCTTGTGGAACATGGGCTTGGAACGGGCGTTGGAGTGCTTGCCGCCAACCCAGATCGACAGGCGGGTGTACTCGGAATCGTTGATCTGCATCGGCGGGCAGGGCGGGAAGCAGGCGCCGCAGCAGACGCACTTCTTCTCGTCCACCTCCAGGGTGGGCTTGCCGTTCACCATGGCGGGACGGATGGCCGCCACCGGGCAGCGCGCCACCACGGCGGGGCGCTCACAGGCGTTGGCCACCAGATCGTGGTTGATCTTCGGCGGCTTGGTGTGCTGCACGTTGATGGCGATGTCCCCCTGGCCGCCACAGTTGATCTGGCAGCAGGAGGTGGTGATGTGCACCCGGTTGGGCATCTCCTCGTTCTTGAACTCCTCGTAGAGGGTGTCCATCATCGCCTTCACCACACCGGAGGCATCGGTGCCGGGGATGTCGCAGTGCAGCCAGCCCTGGGTGTGGGAGAGCATGGTCACCGAGTTGCCGGTGCCGCCCACCGGATAGCCCAGG
>JALWGP010000218.1 GCA_027038775.1 Sedimenticola sp.
GGGAAAGGGTACGCTGCCCGGGCTGGAGGACCAGGTGAAGGTTCACTACGAGGGCCGCACCATCGACGGGCGCAAGTTCGACAGCTCCCGTGATCGCGGCCAACCCGCCGTCTTCGCGCTGCAGGGGGTGATCAAGGGTTTCGCCGAGGCGCTCACCCGCATGAAACCGGGCGCCAGGTGGAAGGTGTTCATTCCCCCGGAGCTGGCCTACGGCAGCCGCGGGGCGGGGGATCTCATTGGCCCCAACGAGGCCCTGGTCTTCGACCTGGAACTGATCGAGGTGCTGCCGCGCGGCGACTGATCCGCCGATCCCGGTTGAAACGAATGTAGGAGCGGCGCCTCGCCGCGAATTGTTTTGAGTTCGGCCCGGGGGCGGGCCTCCTACGGGGCGCTGTCACGACTCCGTCCGTGGGAGCGGCGCCCCGCCGCGAATTGTTTTGGGTTCGGCCCGGGGGCGGGCCTCCCACGGGCGCTGTCACGGCTCCGCCCGTGGGAGCGGCGCCCCCTCTGCGAACCCTTCGGCGCCCTCAGTTCTCGTCCAGCTGCAGGTAGTCCCAGATCTTCTCGGCCAGGGTCCGGTCCCCCTTCTCCAGGGAGGGGAAGTTGCCCCGCTCCTCGTTGTAGGCCAGCACCCGGATGGCGTCGCGGTAGAGCGCCTCCTCGCCCATCTTCTCGTAGGCGATGATCATGATGATCAGGGCGTCCTTCACCGAGGGAGTGTACTGGTAGTGCTGCACCACGTACTGGGCGCGGTTGGCGGCGGCCAGCCAGGCGCCGCGGTCGAGGTAGTAACGGGCCACGTGGAGCTCGTGGCGGGCCAGCATGTTGCGCAGGTAGAGCATGCGCAGCCTGGCGTCCCTGGCGTACTCGGTGTCGGGGAAGCGGCGCACCAGCTCGGCGAAGTCGTTGTAGGCGTCCTGGATGGAACCCGGGTCCCGCTGGGAGTTGTCGGTGGGCAGGAAGCGGGAGAAGAAGCCCATGTTCCGGGTGAAGTTCACCAACCCCTTCAGGTAGAGGGCGTAGGCCACGGCGGGGTGGTCGGGATGGAGTCGGATGAAGCGGTCGATGGCCGCCAGTGCCGAGTCGGGCTCGTCGTTCCTGTAGTAGGCGTAGGCGATGTTGAGCTGGGACTGCAGCGCGTACTTGCCGAAGGGGTAGCGCGACTCCAGTTTCTGGTAGTAGTCGATGGCCTTCTGGTAATTGGCGTTCTGCATCTCCTCGGTGGCGGCGGCATAGAGCCGCTGGGCCGACCACCCCTCGGTCTTGTCCTTCTGTTCGGGCAGGAGGCTGCACCCGCCCAGGAGCAGGATGGTCAGAAACGGCCAGAGGAGTCGTCGCATGTGCAGGGGTGGCGCGGTTGCAAGTGGCCGGATTATACCCCACATTAGGGGACCGGCCAGCCGTGCGAGGCTGCGGCCGCCATTCACCGAGCTTGCCAGGCATGACCTCATCCCGGGAGATCACTCACCGCGAAACCATCGGCGCAGAACTTTCGGGGCTGCGCCTGGACCAGGCGCTGGCGCGCCTCTTCACCGACTACTCCCGCAGCCGGCTCCAGGGGTGGATCCGGGAGGGGCGGGTGCGGGTGGACGGCAACCTGCTCAAGCCGCGAGACAAGGTGTTCGCCGGCCAGCAGGTGGAGCTGGCCGCCGTGCTCGACGCCCAGGTGCCCTGCCGTCCCCAGCCCATTCCCCTGGAGATCGTGCACGAGGACGAGCATCTCGTCGTGGTGAACAAGCCCGCCGGGCTGGTGGTGCATCCTGCCGCCGGCAACCCCGACGGCACCCTGCAGAACGCCCTGCTGCACCACGATCCCCGCCTCGAACAGCTGCCCAGGGCCGGCATCGTCCACCGCCTGGACAAGGAGACCACCGGTCTCATGGTGGTGGCGCGCTCCCCCCTGGCCCATCGACGGTTGGTGGAGGCGCTGCAGGCGCGGCGCATCAAGCGCCACTACCAGGCCCTGGTGGTGGGCAGGCCCACGGCGGGCGGCACGGTGGAGGCGCCCATCGGCCGCCATCCGGTGCAGCGTACGCGCATGGCGGTGGTGGAGGGGGGCAAGCCGGCGGTGACCCATTTCCGCATCGCGGAGGCCTTTCGCATCCACACCCTCCTCGACGTGGAGCTGGAGTCGGGTCGTACTCACCAGATCCGCGTCCACATGGTCTGGATCCACCTTCCCCTGGTGGGCGACCCGGTATATGGCGGGCGACTGAAGCTGCCGCCGAAGGCGGACGAGGTCACCGTGGAAGCGTTGCGCGCCTTCCGCCGCCAGGCGCTCCACGCCCGCCGGCTGGAACTCGAGCATCCCGCCACCGGCGAGCCGTTGGCATGGGAGGTGCCGCTGCCGGAGGACTTCGCCGCACTGCTCGAGGTGCTGCGCAGGGATCGCGACGCTCATGGTTGAGTTCATTCGTCCCGGCTGGCCGGCACCGCCTTCCGTCCATGCCCTGACCACCACCCGCCGCGGCGGCGTGAGTGCGCCGCCCTGGGAGAGCTTCAACCTCGGCGCCCACGTGGGTGACGATCCGGACGCGGTGGCCGAGAACCGCCGGCGCCTGCACCGGGTCGCCGCCCTGCCGGAGGCGGTGGAGTGGCTCGACCAGGTCCACGGCACCCGCATCCGGGTGCCCGGCAGCGACGAGCGCTGTGCCGACGGACGCTTCAGCGACCGGCCGGGAGAGGTCTGCGCCGTGCTCACTGCCGACTGCCTGCCGATCCTGCTGTGCAACCGGTCGGGCACGGCGGTGGCAGCGGTGCACGCCGGCTGGCGGGGCCTGCTGGCGGGTGTCGTCGAGGCGGCGCTGGACTGTTTTCCCGATGACCCCTCGGCTATCATGGTCTGGATGGGTCCGGCCATCGGGCCGGATGCCTTCGAGGTGGGCGGCGAGGTTCGTGAAGCCTTCATCGAAGAGGACCCAAGGGCGGGATTGGCCTTCCGTGCCGGGAAAGGGGGCCGCTGGCTGGCCGATCTCTACGGGCTGGCACGGCTGCGGCTTCAGCGGCGCGGCGTGACCGGGATCCACGGCGGCGGTTTCTGCACCTATCAAGAAGCCGATCGTTTTTTCTCCTACCGCCGGGATGGGACGACGGGTCGTATGGCGAGCCTGGTGTGGCTGGAAGAAGGATGATGGTGGTATGGGCCCTGCCGGGCCCTCTCGAACACCGTGCGGACTTCGATCAAATGGGAACAGGAAAATGAACCACTGGTACATGCTCACCCTCACCGGCGCCGACCGGCCCGGCATCGTGGCCCGGGTCACGCAGGCGCTCTTCGAACAGGGCATGAACCTGGGCGAGGCCTCCATGCTGCGCCTGGGGGGCAACTTCACCATCATGATGATGGTCTCCGGCGAGCAGGAGGCCAATGCCGTGGAGGCAGCGCTGCGACCGGTGGCCGGGGAGCTGGGCCTCAGCCTCCATGTGGATCCCATGGATGGCGGCCTCCACCGCCACGTGGTGCCCAACCTCATGGTGCGGGTGAGCGGCGCCGACCGCGCCGGCATCGTCGCCCGGGTCACCGGGGTGCTGGCGGAGAACGGCTTCAACATCCTCGACCTCGAGTCCGACGTGGCCGGTACCTCGGAACGGCCCGTCTATCTCATGCAGATCGCCGGCATCGCCACCCGGCCCCTGGAGGACCTGGAGACGGCCCTGGCGCCCCTGCGCGAGGAGGGCATCGAGGTCAACCTCTCTCCCGTCGAGACCTTGGTGGGCTAGGTCGCGTGGAACCCCTGCCCATCCTCACCATCCCCGACGAGCGGCTCAAGCAGGTCTCCGAACCGGTCACCGGGTTCGACGACGAACTGCGCGCCTTCGTCGAGCAGCTGGAATTCACCCGCCGCCGCGGTCCAGCCGCCGTGGGTATTGCCGCGCCCCAGGTGGGACGCTTCCAGCGCATCTGCATCGTGGACTGCTCCAATACCCGCAAGCCGGTGCCCAACCACGGCAACCTGGTGCTCATCAACCCCGAGATCACCCACTGGGAGGGGTACGAGGTAGGGCGCGAAGGCTGCCTCTCGGTGCCCGACTACACCGGCAACGTGATCCGCGCCACCCAGATCCGGCTGAAGGCCTTCGACCCGTACGGCGAAGAACACGAGTACGAGATGGAGGGGTTCGAGGCGCGCGCCGTGCAGCACGAGATCGACCACCTCGACGGCATCCTCTTCATCGACCGGGTGGTGAGCCGCCGCACCGACCTCTTCAAGCGAAAGGTGTACCGATGAACCTGGAAGAAGCCATCGTCGGCCGCTACTCCTGCCGTGCCTACCTGGACCGCCCCGTGCCGCGCGGGGTGATCGAAAAGATCCTCGACACCGCCCGCTGGAGCCCCTCGGGCGCCAACCTCCAGCCCTGGCAGGTGGCGGTGGTGCAGGGGGAGACGAAGGAGCGATTGAGCGGGGCCCTGGTCGAGACCTTCGAGCGGGGCGAGAAGCCGGCGCCCGACTACCCGTACTATCCGAAAGAGTGGCCCGAACCCTACCGGAGCCGCCGCTTCCAGTGCGGCATGGCCCTTTACCAGGCCCTGGAGATCGAGCGCGACGACAAGGCCCGCCGGCTGGAGGCGTGGAAGGAGAACTACCGCTTCTTCGGTGCGCCCGTGGCCCTTTTCTTCTTCGTCGACCGGGTGATGGAGCAGGGTGCCTGGCTCGACATGGGCATGTTCGTCCAGAGCGTCATGCTGGCGGCCCGTGACCAGGGGCTGGAGAGCTGCCCCCAGGCCTCGGTGGCCGACTACCCGGAAGTGGTGCGCCAGGTGCTGGGGATGGACGACGACAAACGGCTCCTGTGCGGCCTCTCCCTCGGCTATCCCGACCCGGACCACCCGGTGAACAATTACCGCACCGACCGGGAGCCGGTGGAAAGTTTCACCAAGTGGTTTGAGTGAACCCATGTCGGTAGGAGCGTCCCCCCGGGCGCGAACGAGGAATCGTTACCCACCGGATCCTCTGTTCGGCGCGGGGGCGCGCCTCCTACGGGTTGATTTGCCCTCTTCCGCCCCCATGTGCCCCTTCGTCTTCAGAATTTCGGGAGCCGAACAACCATGCGGATGGACAAACTGACAACAAAATTCCAGATGGCGCTGGCCGACGCCCAGAGCCTGGCGGTGGGCAAGGATCACCAGTTCATCGAGCCGGTGCACCTGCTCATCGCCATGCTCGACCAGGAGGGCGGCAGCATCCGTCACCTGCTCACCCAGGCGGGCGTCAACGTGGACCAGCTCCGCTCCAGCCTGGGCGAGGCGCTGGACCGCCTGCCCAGCGTGCAGGGGGCCGAGGGCGAGGTACACATCTCCAATGATCTCAACCGCCTGCTCAACCTCACCGACAAGCTGGCGCAGCAGAAGGGGGACCAGTACATCTCCTCCGAGCTCTTCCTGCTGGCGGCGGTGGAGGACAAGGGCCAGCTGGGCGAGATCCTGCGCAAGGCGGGGGTCACCCAGGGTGTGCTGGAGCAGGCCATCGAGAAGATGCGCGGCGGCCAGGCGGTGAACGATCCCAACGCCGAGGAGCAGCGCCAGGCGCTGGAGAAATACACCATCGACCTCACCGAGAAGGCCGAGCAGGGCAAGCTCGACCCGGTGATCGGCCGTGACGCCGAGATCCGCCGCACCATCCAGGTGCTGCAGCGGCGCACCAAGAACAACCCGGTGCTCATCGGCGAACCCGGCGTGGGCAAGACCGCCATCGTCGAGGGACTGGCCCAGCGCATCGTCAACGGCGAGGTGCCCGAGGGGCTCAAACACAAGCGGCTGCTGTCGCTGGACATGGCGGCGCTCATCGCCGGCGCCAAGTTCCGCGGCGAGTTCGAGGAGCGGCTCAAGGCGGTGCTCAACGACATCGCCAAGGCCGAGGGCAACATCATCCTCTTCATCGACGAGCTGCACACCATGGTGGGCGCCGGCAAGGCCGAGGGCGCCATGGACGCCGGCAACATGCTCAAGCCGGCCCTGGCGCGGGGCGAGCTCCACTGCGTGGGCGCCACCACCCTGGACGAGTACCGCCAGTACATCGAGAAGGACGCCGCCCTGGAGCGGCGCTTCCAGAAGGTGCTGGTGGACGAACCCTCGGTGGAGGACACCATCGCCATCCTGCGCGGCCTCAAGGAGCGCTACGAGGTGCACCACGGGGTGGAGATCACCGACTCGGCCATCGTCGCCGCCGCCACCCTGTCGCACCGCTACATCACCGACCGGCAGCTCCCCGACAAGGCCATCGACCTCATCGACGAGGCGGCCTCGCGCATCCGCATGGAGATCGACTCCATGCCGGAGGAGATGGACAAGCTCGACCGCCGCCTGATCCAGCTCAAGATGGAGCGCGAGGCGCTCAAGAAGGAGACCGACGAGGCGGCCCGCAAGCGGCTGGAGGCGCTGGAGGAGGAGATCGCCGAGCTGGAGAAGCAGTTCTCCGACCTGGAAGAGATCTGGAAGGCAGAGAAGGCGGCGGTGCAGGGCACCACCCACATCAAGGAGGAGCTGGAGCGGGCCCGCATCGAGCTGGAGACGGCCCGCCGCGCCGGCGACCTGCAGCGCATGTCCGAGATCCAGTACGGCGTCATCCCCCAGCTCGAGCAGCAGCTCAAGGCGGCCGCCGAGGCGGAGAAGCAGGCGTTCAAGCTGCTGCGCAACAAGGTCACCGAGGAGGAGGTGGCCGAGGTGGTCTCCCGCTGGACCGGCATCCCGGTGAGCAAGATGCTCGAGGGCGAGCGCGAGAAGCTGCTGCACATGGAGGAGGCCATCCGCAAGCGGGTGGTGGGCCAGGACGAGGCGGTGAAGGCGGTCTCCGACGCCATCCGCCGGGCGCGGGCGGGGCTCTCCGATCCCAACCGGCCCAACGGCAGCTTCCTCTTCCTCGGTCCCACCGGGGTGGGCAAGACCGAGCTGTGCAAGGCGCTGGCCGAGTTCCTCTTCGACACCGAGGAGGCCATGGTGCGCATCGACATGTCGGAGTTCATGGAGAAGCACTCGGTGGCCCGGCTCATCGGCGCGCCGCCCGGCTACGTGGGCTACGAGGAGGGCGGCTACCTCACCGAGGCGGTGCGGCGCAGGCCCTACTCGGTGATCCTGCTGGACGAGGTGGAGAAGGCCCACCCGGACGTCTTCAACGTGCTGCTCCAGGTGCTGGACGACGGCCGCCTGACGGACGGCCAGGGACGCACCGTGGACTTCCGCAACACGGTGATCGTCATGACCTCCAACCTGGGTTCGCAGCTCATCCAGGAGATGGCGCGCACCGGCGACTACGAGGCGATGAAGACCGCCGTGATGGAGGTGGTGGGCCAGCACTTCCGGCCCGAGTTCATCAACCGGCTGGACGAGACCGTGGTCTTCCACCCGCTGGGCAGGGAGCAGATCCGCAAGATTACCGACATCCAGATCGGCTACCTGCGCAAGCGGCTGGAGGAGCGGGACCTCGAGCTGGAGATCACCGAGGCGGCGCTGGACAAGCTGGGCGAGGCGGGTTTCGACCCGGTCTATGGTGCCCGGCCCCTCAAGCGGGCCATCCAGCACGAGCTGGAGAACCCGCTGGCGCAGAAGATCCTGGCCGGCGAGTTCGCCCCCGGCGACACCATCAAGGTGGATGTGGCCGGAGACGGGCTCACCTTCTCCAAGGGATGATCTCCCCCTTGTCCATTCGGAAAAACATGCGCCCCGGTTCGCCGGGGCGTTTTTCTGCCGACCGTCGGCGGGCCTTCATTCCGCTACAGTTTCCAGGTTAAGCAAGTTATAATATAAAATTGTTTTATCCCAGCATCCGCCGAAGGGTGGCGTCATGGCCGATCGCAGGTTACAGGTATTCTTCACGGTGGCTCGCCTGCTCAGTTTCACCAAGGCGGCGGAGGAGCTGCACATGACCCAGCCCGCCGTCACCTTCCAGGTGCGCCAGCTGGAGGAATACTTCAACACCCGCCTCTTCGACCGCACCCACAACCGCATCAGCCTCACCGAGGCGGGCCAGAAGGTCTACGAGTACGCCGACCGCATCTTCGACCTCTACAACGAGATGGAGAACATGGTGAAGGAGATGACCGGCGAGATCGGCGGTTCCATCACCATCGGCGCCAGCACCACCATCGCCGAGTACATGCTCCCCTCCCTGCTGGGCGATTTCCGCAAGAAGTACGAGGAGGTGGTGATCCACCTCAAGGTCTCCAATACCGAGGGGATCGTCTCCATGGTGGAGAACAACGTCATCGACCTGGGGGTGGTGGAGGCGCCGGTGAGCAACAAGAACCTGGTGGTGGAGACCTGCCTCATGGACAAGCTGGTGGCCATCGTGCCCACCACCCACCCGCTGGCGAAGCGCAAGGTGGTCTCTCTGCCCGAAATCATGGAATACCCTTTCATCTGCCGCGAAGAGGGTTCGGGCACCCGCGAGGTGATCGAGGACTATGTCTGCCACGCCGACGGCTGCAAGGAGGGGCTCAAGATCGCCATGGAGCTGGGCAGCCCCGAGGCGGTGAAGGGCGCCGTGGAGGCGGGCATGGGCATCTCCATCGTCTCCGAGGCCACCATCGAGAAGGAGCTCAAGCTGGGTACCCTGGCCAAGGTGGAGCTGGACCCGCCCATGGAGCGGCCCTTCTCCTTCGTGCACCAGAAGCAGAAGTTCCGGGTGCGGGTGATGGACAAGCTGCTGGAGTTCGCGCGTAACTACTGTGACCAGGGGAGCTGAGCTTGACCCCGAACCTGCCCATGCTGCCGGCCGAGGAGCGGCGCCTGCTGGGACTCTTCGCCCGGCTCGGTGAAGCCGACCGCCGCAGCCTGCTCGATTTCGCCGAGTTCCTGGCCGGCCGCGCGGATGCCGGGAAGGCACCGGAAGGGGGTGAGCCGCCGCGTGAGCCCCTGGAGATCCCCAGGCCGGCGAAGGAGTCGGTGGTGGCGGCCATGAAGCGGCTGCGGCAGACCTATCCCATGGTGGACCCCGATCACCTGCTGGACGAGGCTTCGGGCCTGATGAGCGCCCACCTGCTGGGCGGCCGACCGGCGAAGGAGGTGATCGACGAGCTCGAGGGGCTCTTCGAACGCCATTTCCGGCGGCTGGTGGAGGAGTAGCGGAATGCAGCTCATCGTCCAGTGGTTCCGCCGTACCTTCTCCGACCCCCAGCTGGTGGTGCTGCTCACCCTGCTGGTGGGGGGCTTCGTCATCGTCCTCACCATGGGCGACATGCTGGCGCCGGTGCTGGCCAGCATCGTCATCGCCTACCTGCTCGAGGGGCTGGTGGCGCCCCTGGAACGCCTCGGCCTGCCGCGCATGGTGGCGGTGGTCATCGTCTTCGTGCTGTTCCTCATCTCCCTGGGACTGATCCTCTTCGGCCTGATGCCGCTGCTGTCGCGGCAGGTGAGCCAGCTGGTACAGCAGCTGCCCAGCATGATCACCAAGGGGCAGCAGGTGCTCATGATGCTGCCCGAGAAATACCCGGAGCTGATCACCGCCGACCAGGTGCAGGAGGTGATCGCGGCCATCGGCGGCGAGGTGGGCAACATCGGGCAGAAGGTACTCTCCTGGTCGCTGGCCTCGGTGGTGGGAGTGATCACCCTGCTGGTCTACCTGGTGCTGATGCCGCTGCTGGTCTTCTTCTTTCTCAAGGACAAACGGTTGCTCATCGACTGGCTCTCCAACCTGCTGCCCGAGGACCGCAAGATCGCGGTGAGCGTGTGGAGGGAGGTGGACCGCCAGATCTCCAACTACGTGCGCGGCAAGTTCATCGAGATCCTGGTGGTCTGGTCGGCCAGCTACGTCACCTTCATGCTCTTCGGGCTCGAATACGCCATGCTGCTCAGCCTGCTGGTGGGCCTGTCGGTGATCATCCCCTACATCGGCGCCACCGTGGTGACCATTCCGGTGCTGGCGGTGGGCTGGTTCCAGTGGGGGTGGACGGCGGATTTTGGCTGGCTCGCGCTGGCCTACTTCGTCATCCAGGCCATCGACGGCAACGTGCTGGTACCGCTCCTCTTCTCCGAGGTGGTGAGCCTGCACCCCATCGCCATCATCGTGGCCATCCTGGTGTTCGGTGGCTTCTGGGGGTTCTGGGGGGTCTTCTTTGCCATTCCCCTGGCCACCCTGGTGAACGCGGTGATCCAGGCCTGGCCGCGCCGGCGCACCGCGGAAGCCGCCACCTGAACCTCAGCCCGGGTTGCCGGGCAGCAGCACTTCGAAAGTGGTGCCCCTTTCCCTGGCGGAGTCCACCCGGATGTTTCCGCCGTGGGCCTCCACCAGCCGCCGCACGATGGCCAGCCCCAGACCGGTGCCGTTGGCGCGAGTGGTGAAGAAGGGCTCGAAGAGCTGCTCCATGTGTGCCCCGGGGATGAGCTCGCCCCGGTTGTGGACGGCGATGCGGATCACTTCCCGCGCCTCCTCCGCGGCGGAGAGGGTCACCGGGGTTCCCGGGGCGGCCGCTTCAATGGCGTTCTTCACCAGGTTGAGCAGGATCTGCAGCAGGCGGTCGGGGTCGGCCGTGAGCTGCAGGCCGCCTTCGCATTGCAGTTCCAGCTTCACCCCCGCATCGCCGGCTTCCGGCGCCAGGCTCTCCAGCGCCTGTTCCAGCAGGGGGCACAGTTCCAGTTTCTCCGTCTTCAGGGAGAGGGGGCGGGCGTAGAGCAGCACTTCGGAGAGGAGCCGGTCGATGCGCGCCATCTCGCGCTGCGCCAGCTCCAGCCGCTGCCGCTCCGCCGTCGAGAGGGCCTTCTCCCGGAAGTAGTCCAGCGCCATGCCCACGGTGGCCAGGGGGGTACGGATCTCGTGGGCGATACCGGTGATGAACTGGCCGATGGCGGCCAGGCGGGCATGCTCCGCCAGTTTCAGGGTGCGGCCGAAGCTGAGGGTGATCACCGTGGCCAGGTTGGCCAGCAGCTCCAGGTGGGCCTGGCGG